>CAYOBT010000006.1:0-6490 GCA_964402205.1 uncultured Anaerolineales bacterium | reverse complement strand
ATAGATGACGCGGCCATCCAGTCCTGGACAGATCCCAACTTTGTGACCGGCCTATTGGTGCATGAGGACGAACTCTGGGCTAGTACGCAGAGCGGGGTCGTGTGTTGGGACTTGAGCACCGGAGAGATGACCCACTTCTGTGTTTCCGACGGGCTCGCCGGCCCAGCCACCCGTGGCATCGCTCAGGATGCAGAGGGGCTCATCTGGATCGGCTACGCCGAGCTAGACGCTTGGAGCACTTGGAATGGCGATGGGTGGACCACGTATGATGAACGGGAGCGCGCCGTCGAGGCTCATTACGATACACTCCTCCAGGCTCGCCACACCGATCCGCGCCTTTGGGTGACCCGGTCGGACAGCACCTGGGTATGGCTACCAGAGATCGCCGGCCGCGTCGAGAGCTACGATGGCCAGCGTTGGCGCCTCTATAGCGAGCACCATGGCGTGCGCAGCGCCGCATGGCTCGTCGACATCTCGCCGGATGGCCAGGTCTGGAGCGTCGGCTCGGCCGTGAGTACGGTCTACGAGGGCCAAGTCTACTGGGATGACCATAGCTACTATTCGGGAATGGGTAGCGGCTGCGCCATCACCAGCGGAAGCGTCGATGACCAGGGAGGTCTCTGGCTGGGCTATGCGTGCGAGAGTGGCCGACCCGGCGGTCTTATGTACTGGGACGCCCAGCAGGACCGGTGGCGCGCCTACGAGCACGCGCTCAACCCAATCATCCCAACCCAAGTCTACTGGACCCACGTGAGCTCCGACGGCACAGTATGGATCGGCGGCTCCGAGGCGATCATCTGGAAACACCTCGGAAGCCCTTGGCAGCGGCTCGAGGTGCCCGGCTTTTCCGTGCACGCTATCCACGAGCCCGAGCAAGGCGACCTCTTGTGGCTGGGCACCGATCAAGGTGTAGTGGCTCTGTCGCTGGATGGCGGAGGCATCCACCAGCACCTGCGTGTACCCGCCCCCCCCATACCTGCCAATGTGCTGGATGTCAGCAGTGGACCGAACGGGTCCATCTGGCTTGCTACTTCACAAGGCGTCCTGTCGGTAGACGCGACGACCGGCGAGCTGGCAACGGTTTCCGCCGATCCTGCCACGACACTAGCAACCAGAGATGGAAACATAGTCTGGATAGGAGGGCCCGAAGGTGTGCTCGTTGGCCAAGGCAAGGGCCCTCTGCGCCATCTTTCACAAGCCAATGCTCAATCGCTCGCGCTGGCATCTGGCGGCGACGTCGCTATCATGTGCACGATAGGTGGAGAGCTGGCTCGCCTGGCGGCCGACGGCTCTTATGACAGCCTTGGCAGCGTACCGTCCCTTTTTGGCGCCACGGCCAAGGATCTGGCTGTAGGCGCCGACGGGAGCATCTGGGTAGCAACGGGCGTCGGCCTAGGTCACATCCCGCCTGAGGGACCCCCGACGCTCCTTACAACCGACGATGGGTTGCCCAACAATGACGTGCTCGCACTCGCTTGGGGACCCGAAGGCGAGCTGTGGATCGGCACACGAAATGGATTGGCGCGCTTGCGCCCCGACGGACGGTGGACGCGCTTTACCACGCGTAGCACAGAGGGAGGCTTGCGCTCGATGACGGTGCGGGATTTCGCCATCGATGGTGATGGCGTGCTCTGGATAGCCACAGCCGCCGGTCTATCCTCCCGCGAGCCGACGAACGCCGACTGGGCCTATCATGATCTCGCAGGGGCGCAAGCTATCAGCATCGATGACGGAGGAAACATCTGGGTAGGAACCGCCGCAGGCCTGATGCGAGTGTCGCCCGAGGCCATGACCACGGTGCCCTAGCTAGGCTGGCACGTCGGACCCGTTCGTCCGCTCTAGGTCGATCCATTGCCTACGAAGACCAACCAAGACGGCCTCGGTTCGGGAACCGACATCGAGCTTGCCAAAGATATTGGCCATATGGGATTCGACGGTGCGAGGGCTAAGGACCAGCCGCTGCGCAATCTCGCGATTGGTGAGTCCGCGGCCGGCAAGCCGTAGGACCTCCAACTCGCGTGGCGTGAGGATCTCTTCTTCGTCCATCTGCTCCGCCGGCGCCGCGAGACGCCGCAAGACCTTCTTGGCTACAGAGGGATGCAAGACCGATTCGCCCGCCGAGACCCGTCTCACGGCATCGATGAGCTCACTGCTGCGGGCATTCTTGAGCAGGTACCCCGCAGCCCCCGCCTCGAGAATAGCGAACACATACTGATCGTCGTCATAGGCTGTCAGCACCAGAACGGCAGCCCTCGGGCAAACCTCTTTGATCTTGCGCGTGGCATCGATCCCATTCATGACAGGCATGCTGATATCCATCAGGATGATGTCAGGTCTGGTCTGCTGGGCAAGCTCGATGGTCTCCAGTCCATCCCCAGCCTCTCCGACCACAGTCAGGTCCTCTTGGCGTTCCAGAATACGCCTCGTACCTTCACGGACCATCACGTGGTCGTCGGCGAGAAGGATGCGAATCGGCATCATTGCGTCCGCTCCTCAGGCTGCATCGGTCGAGAGGTGTGACACGCAAGGCGAAAAGCGGCTTCTCCTATAGACATGGAACGAGCCCTGTCCACCGCCGCCCAACGCGACAGACAGGGCCCGCCCACCAAGGAGGAGAAGAAGCGCTGCTCACAACGTTTGCTGAGAGCTAGCGGAGGCCGCCCGAACGGTCTGATGTGTAAGGCCGCCCTCAATCTCACAGACAGTCTAGCAGCTCGGACTCTGTTTGCCATCCGCGATCACGCCCATCCTATCTACGTGATTCTACCCAATCGACGTCGTCTGGAGCCCTCGGCGGTCCAGCCGGCCGTCGCGCTGCATCGAGAGGGATGATGATGCTAACAGTGGTGCCTTCACCCGGCTCGGACGTGATGCTAGCCTTGCCCCCGAACAGACGCGCCCGCTCGTGCATCCCCATGAGACCCAATCCGCCCGAGTTGACGAGATCCGCAGGCGTGGCCGGCGCCAGGAATCCCACGCCGTCATCTCTCACCTGAAGACGTACACGGTCCATGCCGTAGATCAGTTTGATGCTAGCATGGCGTGCCTGGGCATGCCGACGGATATTGCTCAGAGCCTCCTGTGCCAGGCGGTAGAGCCCGAGCTCGAGTTCGGGCGATAGTGTCACTGGCTCGCCAATAATCTCGACGGTCACGTCCGTGGGCTCTTCCCGCGCGATACGATCGCCCAGCAAACGTAGCGTGCGAGGCAGTCCAAGCTCCTCCAGCAAGGGCGGGCGGAGATCGCTGGTGAAGCGCCGCACCCCCTCCAGCGTAAGATCCACCATGTCTCGGATCCTCTCCAGCTCCTCGGCGAGTTCGGGATCGTCGGCATCTTCCTGCGCCATCTCGATGCGACGGCCCAGGACGATCAGGGCCTGCGCCGTGTCGTCATGCAGCTCACGAGCCACACGCTTGCGCTCACGTTCCTGGCTTGAAAGCACCGAAGCCACATAGTTCTCTGTATCGCTGCGATAGAGCGCGAGATGATCCACCATCTTGTTAAAGGCCTGCACGAGCTCCTGGACCTCGCTCGGCCCACCCTTGATCGATACGTGCGCATCGAACTCGCCAGTGGCCACGTCGTCGGCCTGCACCACCAAGCTTCGTAACGGCGCGGTGATCTGGCGGCTGCTGATGGCTAGCACTGCCAAGGGCACCATCACCACCGATACGAGGATTGCGCCCATAAGCAGCAAGTAGGGACGAGTCGGTGCCATGACGTCATCCCAGGCCTCGTGGGTGACCAGAGCCCAGCCATCCCACGAGGGATCTGCAAAGAGCGAGCTGCGCAGCTCGCCGAGGGGTATCGGTGCATAGCCCATGATTGTTGTGCCAGTGGACAGCCGCACGGTCTTGGCGCCCTGCTCCCCTCGACTGAGGGCCTCCACCGCCGGGTGTGCGCTCAGGCGGTAGCCCCCCAGGCTTGTGCTCGGATGGTAAAGGATGACGCCGTCACGATCGATCAGGAAAGCAAAGCCGCTTTCGCCGACCCGCACGGTCTTCACGGCCGCCCCCAAGCGCGACCCACTTAGTTCCCAGATGCCCAAGATGCAACCCGAGAACTGCCCAAACGCGCCATAGACGGGCACCGCTGCCACAACGATGCTCTCGCCTTCGCCCCGCAAAAGCGGCGAGCGCACAGGGCGCCGGAGACGCCTCACCTGGGCGAAAAAGTCAAAGGCCCCATAGTCACGATTGTCTGCCGATGACGTCGAGGCGATGACCCGCCCGTCCGCGTCAGTGATGCTGATGCGATCGAATCGGTCGGTGAGAGGCATGCTCGCGCCAAGCAAGTCGCGGATCCCTTGCGGATCTCCTTCGCGGACGGGCTCGAGCGAGGCAATCTGGGTGAGAAGAAGCACCGAGTCGGCAATGTGCGATGCCACCTGCTGCGATGCCAATTGCACCAACTCCGAGTCACGATCCTCCACCAACTTCTGCTGCCCCTGGGTGATGCCGAACAACATCACCGCAGAGAGTGCAATGAGAAGGATCGTGACCGGCACGGCTGTGGAGATCATCAATTGTGAGCGAATGCTGGTCCCTAGAGCGCGACGCCAGCCCCGCCGCCTAGTGGAACCCATAGTCTCAAACCTACCCAAGAGTTGGGACGATGGAAGCACGCCCATTATAGGCAGCGGAGACTGCCCGCATCAAGGATCGCGGGCATTGCGCCACCTAGTCAGTGCCCTCTGGCGTGGGCGTCTCGGTAGCAGTTGGTGTCGGGCTCGGCGTGACCGTGGCCGATGGAGACGGTGACGGTGACGGTGATGGCGATGGCGTCATCGTAGGGGTTGCTGTGGGGACCCCGGTCTGCGTAGGCGTCATCGTCATCGTTGGCGTTGGGGTCAGTGTAGACGTCGCCGTGGGGCTCGGACTCGTCGTAACGGTCGGCGTGGATGTGGCGCTGGGCGTCGGTGTCGGCGCCAGGGCCCAGCCTACCTGCACCAACGCTTCGCCGCCCCGCTCATAGTACTCTACCACGACGCTATGCCTGCCCTGCTTGAGCGTCACCTGCTCTTGGATCAAGCGCGCGCTGGAATCGCGCCAGTCATCGATGAGAAGCGTACCATCCACATAGACCCGCACGCCATCATCGGCTTTGGCCCAGAAGACATACTCGCCACCATCTAGCAGAAGCGTCCGCGTCCATCGCGCCGAAAAGTTATCCCGCGGCAGCCCAGAGCCCGGTGACTCCATAGCCCAGTCAAAGCTAATAGCGACGTCGTCGCGCACAAAGGCTGGCTTCCCCTCTAGCTCTGCGTTGTCAAAGTACTCGCCCTTCCAGCCATTGAACGAATCGATCCGCTCCCACCACAGACGCGCAAAGGCGTTGCCCGTCTGCTCCAAGAGCTCGACGCGGACAGAGTGGGACCCGTCGTCCAGGTAGGTATAGCCCACATAACTGCGCGGCACATAGCTGTGCCATTCGTCGATGATCAGCCGACCATCCACCCAGACGCGCGCGCCATCATCAACGTTGACCAGAAAGCGGTAACCGCCTTCCTCAAAGACAACGTTGCGCGTCCACCGAGCGCTGAACCAGTCCTCTGGCAGCAGCGGGTCCGGGGACCCTGTGCCCCAGTCAAAGTCCAAGGTCAGATCGTTGCGCACGAGAACAGGGTCGCCGGTCAGATCTGGTTCGCTGTAATACTCGCCCTTCCAGTCGGGATAGAGCCCGCGATAGTCCCACCACACGCGAATCTGAGCGTTGTGACTGCGCTCATAGTAGGCCACCTCAACGAGATGCTCGCCCTCGGTGAGATAGACATCTCCCGACGACACGGTCGCGGACTGATCTCTCCACTGATCGATGACCAGCACGCCATCCACCCAAACGCGGACGCCATCATCGCTGTACGCGTAGAATCGGTAGCCGCCGGTCTGGAAAGGCCACCGTCCGCGCCACCGCGCCGAGAACTCGTCCTTGGGCAAGCCAGGTGCGGGAGAGCCAAGCTGCCACTGAAAGTCGATGTCCGCGTCGGTGCGCACGAGGACCGGGGTTCCAGCCAGCTCGACGTTGTCATAGTACTCGGCATGCCACATGCCTACGGGAGCTAGATCATCGGAGCTGGTCGTAGCCTTGGGTGTGGGCGATGGCGGCACCGAGGTAGGCGTACTAGCCTCAATATCGACCAGCGTGATGGTGTGAGCGACGAGCCGCCCGATGGCGTCCAGCGAGCCCTCGGCATAGATCGTCAGGCCCGGCGTGATGGCGTCGGGAGATACAGGGGTGCCGTCGCCCCGCCAGACCTGCAAGTCCTCTGTGACGATGATCTGCTCAGCCGTGCCCTCTAGCGGCGTCACCACGATGATGAGGGCCCCAGGCGAGTACTCGCGCACTAGGCCAAGCACGCTCACCAGATCGCTCGCCGGCTCGGTCACCTCGGTTACCGGCGCGGAGGTGTGCGTAGCATCGGGCGAAGGTATCGGCTCTGGCTGTGGAAGGATGCGCGGCCGCGCCACGCTTACCCAGACGATGATGGCGA
>CAYOBT010000005.1:0-21512 GCA_964402205.1 uncultured Anaerolineales bacterium | reverse complement strand
CGCCCTCTCGACGAATGAGCTCCAAGTACTGGTAAGGGCTGATGAGGAGCGTCGTCGAGAAGGCGTCGTATCCAAGCTCAGCGGCTCGTTGTGCGGTTCGCCGCAGGCGCATGCGGTAGCATAGGCGGCAGCGTCGGCCTTGCTGGGGGCTGTCGGCGACAGCCTTGAGGAACGCGACCATCTCGTAGCCTTGTTCCCACACCATGGACAAGCCTTGCTCGTCCGCGAATCCCGCAAGCGTCTGACGCCGGCGTTCGTGCTCTGAGAACGGATGGATATTCGGGTTGAACCAGTAGCCTGTGACTGAAGCGCCCAGCTCAGCCAGATGCTGCAGCGTCCACGTGGCGCATGGGGCACAACAGATGTGCAGTAGCAATCGCTGGTCCATCAAGGGGAGCGGTGGCTCCGGTTCAGGCTCGGGGATCTCCACGTCGTACGTTAGCTTGATGGTGTAGGGATCCTCGCTTACGAGCGTGGCCCGATTGGTGGCGACCAGGCGTCTCGCCTTTTGCAGGGAACACGGCGAAAGAGGATGCCCACGGGCATCCAGAACGCGTGCCCTCGCCATCAGAAGAGGTTCTCCTGGATTTGTGGGGTCGGGGGAGCGCTTCTGTGGAGATGCTCGTATGCGCGGCGCGTAGCTGTGCGTCCTCGGGGTGTGCGCTCTAGGAAGCCTAGCTGCAGTAGGAACGGCTCATAGACGTCCATGATGGTGTCCGGATCGTCGCTAAGAGCGGCGGCCAGCGTGTCGAGCCCGACGGGCCCGCCGTCGAACTTGTCGATAATCGTCTCTAGCACGCGGCGGTCCGAGTCGTCGAGGCCGAGGTGATCCACCTGCAAAAGCTGCATGGCCTCGGAGGCGATAGCCGCGTCGATGGTGCCGTTTCCGCGTACCTGGGCCACGTCACGAACGCGCTTGAGGAGGCGATTGGCGACACGGGGCGTTCCCCTGGAACGGGCAGCGATCTCGCGTGTACCATCCGTCGAAATGGGCACCTCCAGAATACGGGCTGATCGCTCTACAATGGCGCACATCGCGTCGAGATCGTAAAAGTCGAGTCGGCAGATGACACCAAAGCGTGCTCGGAGCGGCGATGTCATCAAGGCCAGTCTTGTTGTCGCGCCTACGAGGGTAAACCGCGGGAGCTGCAGCCGGATGCTGCGTGCTGACGGTCCCTTGCCGATCATCACGTCCAGGGCATAGTCCTCCATGGCGGGATAGAGAACCTCTTCGACCGCTCGTGCGAGCCGGTGTACCTCATCCACGAAAAGCACATCCCCCGGACGCAAGTTGGTGAGGATGGCGGCAAGGTCACCGGGCCGTTGTATGACCGGCCCCGAGGTAACTTTGATATTGACGCCCATCTCGGCAGCGATGACGTTGGCCAGGGTGGTTTTGCCCAATCCCGGGGGGCCGTGCAGTAGCACGTGGTCGAGAGGCTCTTGGCGTTCCTGAGCTGCCGTCAGGGTGACGAGGAGCGTCTCGACGATGCGGTTCTGGCCGATGTATTCGCTCAAGCTGCGCGGCCGGAGGCTCTGTTCCGCAGTAGCCTCGTCCGGCTGCCGGTTGGGGGAGATCACTCGTTCGTCAGACATGACACTTCCTTTCGCTCGTGGACATTATACCACGGGCTGATAGGAGCGTCAGAGCAGCAAGGGGCCTCCCTATGCAGGGAGGCCCCCAGAGAGCTAGGATCACGCGGTCGCGCGGCTAGGCGACGCCTACGATCTTTTTCGCCAGGTTGGCAGCACCTGCCGCGTCACGAGAATAGCCATCCGCACCGATCTCGTCGGCGTACTTTTGGGTGACGGGTGCGCCGCCGATGAGCACCTTGACCTGGTCCCGAATGCCAGCCTCGGTGAGGGCGTCGACCGTATCGCGCATGCTTGGCATGGTGGTGGTCAGCAACGCCGAGAGGCCGATCAGATGGACGTCTTGGTTCTGTACCGCGTCAACGAACTGCTGTGGGGAGACGTCGACGCCGAGGTCCACTACCTCAAACCCGGCGCCTTCCATCATGATGCCCACGAGGTTCTTGCCAATGTCATGCAAGTCGCCTTTGACGGTGCCCAAGGCGATCTTGCCAACGGGCTCGACGTCCTCTTCCACCAACTTGGGACGGATGATGGCGAGGCCAGCCTTCATGGCTCGCGCCGCGATGAGCATCTCGGGCACATAGTACTCGTTGATCTCAAACAGGCGACCAACCTCGGTCATCCCAGGGATGAGTGCATCGTAGAGGATGTCGCTGCCGGTCATGCCCTCTTCTAGGGCGGCGTTTACGTGTTCGGTAACGAGATCCCGATCACCCTCCAGCACGCCCTGGTAGATTTCTTCCCTATGCCCCATGCCAAACCTCCTAAGATTCCGCGATCATGTTGCTTCTGGCAACCCCATCGGCCGCCATTGTACCAAGTGGAACGATACTATGCAAGCCATAGCCAAAGCGCAAGCGCGACAGCACCTCCTATCATGCTGGCTATCAGATCCACCATTGGATTGGTGAGGCCCCGCCAGCCGCGCACCTTTTGCGTCTCCGCGCCGCAGTGGTGTCTCGGGCGATCAGTAGCCCGGTCGCAACGGGGGCAATGGTACATGGCTTGGGCGATGCTGCCAAGCGCGCTATCGGAGATCATGCCCATCAGACCCGCGAACGCGCAGATCAGCGGCAAGAGTCCCCAGTGGGTGTCCATCGGCTGTCGCGTGAAAAGCGGCGGCAAGGTCTTGGTAGCCATGGCGACAAAGCCGATGCTCCATGCACCTAGTACGGCCGCCACGATGCCCAAAAGCGACACGGCGCCCACTGTCCCCGGTGAGACTGACGAGCCGCGTACCAGATCGCGCGGAGGATCGGGGCTCAGCACGCCGATCTCTGTCGCCCAGAGATCAGCAGTGGAGGAAGCTAGGGCACCCGCATAGATGACGAGCGAAACGCTGGTCTCGCCAAGAACGGCATTGGCCATGGCGGTAGCGACTGGCCACGCCAGCGGAGCCAGTACATCCGCTGGTCGAAGCATGGCCTGAGCCTCGGGGCGATCCAGAGGCTCCTGCTTTGTCTGCCTGCGGAAGGGAATCCATGCGATCAAGCCCAGAAGATAGGCGTCGACGGCGACCGCCCACTCCCAACCGGCTACGAAAGCCAAGGCGCCCGTGAGCAAGCCAGCAGATATGCCTGCGGCAGTGGTGAGGGATTTCTGGCGCACGGCAAGCCACATGAGCGTGGCGGGCAGAAGGACGCCTGTGATCGCGGTTTCCCAGCCAATCATGCCGAGGCTCTCACCAGCTGCCAAAGACCAACCCAGAGAATCGCTTGCTGCACCAGGACGCCATACGTCAGCAGCCGCGCCAGGACGCGATTCTGACGGTGTACGACGATGGCGACGAGTAGATCGAGGCCGGCAACCAGGCTCGCCACCGCCGGAATTGCTCGGGCAGCATCCTGCGGCACCAGCATGCGCGCCGCGGCTCCCGTTCCAAAGACCGTGATCTCCCTTGAGAGCGAGGGATAAGCGCGAGCTGCACCAGCGTAGAGCAGCAGACCACTCACCATGCAGAGGACGAACGGATAGAGCATTGCCCTATCTCTCCAGACGGGCCAGGCGGCAAAAGACATGGGCGATCGGCTGATGGTCGCTCTGGCCGGGATGGTTGGCCTTGCTCGGTCAAAGGCCTGCACAAAAGCCGTTGGGTGACGCGGAGATACGAGGAGCGACCATCCCTCTCCGTGCAGAAGAAGCGACCGTCGCTGGGGAAGCGTGCTGGCACAATAGGTGGCGACGCCGGCTCGATGCTGGAAGATGCCGTGAATCCAACCGGGCCAGCTCCATGGTGACGTGGACATGCCCTTGGGCTGGACGATCTGCGCCACGCTGCCCAAAGGGACGCGCCACTGACAGACGCCCATGTTCAAGTAGAGATGGCCCTGATCTATGACATAGTGAAGAGCCGCAAGGCGGATGGTTCGGAGTGCGACCCAGACGATTCCGGCGAAAAGGGCCAGCGCCATGCCATGCAAGGCGACGCGCTGGCCGCCAAAAGGCAAGCGTGCCGCTTTGTGCAGGAGCGCGTATAGTGTGGCGGACATGATCGCCAGCAGCACTCCGCCTACGGCTATTCCCAGGCCCTTACGAGGATGGTCAACCATCACGCCTCCGAGATGCTTTGCAACAGCGGACATTATCTTCTGCGAAGGGGCTGCCGTCAACCGAGGTACGGCTATGCTTTGACCGGTGTGGCTGCCGCCACTAGAATGGCCCGGTGCACGGAAGGGGGTGCGATGCAGGTCGGCATCAACGGCCTATTCTGGGGTCGGCCAGCGACTGGAAGTGGACAGTACGTCCGTGAGCTGGTCGCGGCTATGGGATACATGGAGGACGTGCGCTTGACTCTGGTAGTCGACAACCCTCCGCGTACGCCCCCACCTGTCGATATCGAGATCCGCCGCGCGGGGCCGGGTGCCACCGGAAAGCTGGGCAAGCTTTGGTTCGAGCAGGTCGCATTCCCAACGGCGTGCCGGCGCGTGGGAGCCGAGGTGGCCCATGTGCCCTACTTTGCTGCGCCGCTCACAGGCTTTTCCCCCGTCGTCGTGACCATTCACGATCTTATCCCGCTGCTGCTGCCAGAGTATCGGGGCGGCTGGCATGTGCGTGCCTACATGGCCTTGGTAGCGCGCGCGGCCAAGCGCGCCGACCTGATCATCGCGGATTCGGATGCGTCGGCGCAGGACGTGGAGCAGGTGCTTGGGATCTCAGGCGATCGCGTGCGTGTTGTGCACCTGGCGGCGGGCACCATGTATCGGCCGAGGTGCGCCGAGGAGACTCTGGAAGCGCGTAGCCGACTCGGTCTGCCAGAGCAGTATCTCCTGTACGTCGGAGGGTTTGACCGTCGCAAGAGCGTGCCAGAGCTCCTGAAGGCCTACCGCCAAGCCTTGCCAAGGCTCTGCGGCGTTCCCTTGGTCATCGGTGGACAACTGCCTCGGATCGGCACCGCTTTCGCGCCGGACCCGCGCCGCGTGGCACGCGAGTTTGGCATCGCGGACAAAGTGCAGTTGCTCGGGCACGTGTCAGCGTCCGATATGCCCGCTCTCTATGCAGGCGCGCTGGCCTTGGTGTATCCCTCGCGCTACGAGGGCTTTGGGCTGCCGCCTCTGGAAGCGCTTAGCTGCGGGACGCCTGTGGTAGCCACGCGCGCTTCGTCATTGCCTGAGGTCGTGGGGGAGGGCGGTATCCTTGTCCCCCCGGGTGATGAGGAGGCGTTGTCGGATGCCATGTGCTCATTAGTAGAGGACGAGGCGTTGCGGGCGCGGCTCTCGAAGCGTGGTCTTGAGCAGGCTGCACGGTTCTCGTGGGAGCGCACCGCACGCGAGACGGTAGCCGTCTACCGGGAGGCGTTGGCGAGTGCTTAGCAGAATAGCCCAACGAAGACACGCGGAGGTGTCGCGCGCGCCTGTCATGGGTGGGGGGCTGATCTGGGCTTGTGGGCTGGCCGTAGGCTTGGCTCTCGCGCGCCTTGTTGCCGAGGCGTCGAGGCAGCCTTGGCGCGTGGCCCAGCTCGCTCTGATCGTTGGCGCTGGCCTCGTTACCGGCATCGTGGCTGCCTTGGCCATAGGCGAGCTGGCGCGACGTCGCACCGGCGAGCTTGTGCTGTGGCCACTGGGGGCCCTTTTCGTCTATGTCCTGTGGCCAGTGCCTGCGTTCTGGTGGGGGGCTGGCCTGCTGATCGTCGTGGCCTTGGCGATGACGGCGCTCAATGCGACCCGACCTGCCGGCCGGTGGCTGAGCCTGGCAGCGTTGGTCGCGGCGCTGGCGCTGTATGCCACCACTTGCTCTCGAAGCGCATTGGCGGCCGATGCGGGCGAGTTCCAGATCGTCACCAACGTCTTGGGTATCGCTCACCCGCCCGGGTACGCCCTCTACACAATGTTGGGGCGCCTCGCAGCCTTGTTGCCCCTGGGTAGTCCAGCCTATCGCATCAACCTCTTGAGCGGCGTAACCAGTGCTCTGGCGCTCTATGTGGGAGCAGAGCTGGTCCGCAGAGAGACCGACTCGATGATCGCGGGGCTGGTGTTCGCCGCAGGGCTGGGCCTAAGCGCAACCTTCTGGGTGCAAAGCACCACGGCGAACATACGTAGCTTGCTGGTGTTGCTGCTCGTTCTGTGCGTGGATGCGCTGTTCCGATGGCGGCGCGACCCCTCGACACAGAGGCTTGCCTGGGTCGGCCTGACCTTTGGTCTGGGTGCAGGGCATCACAGCTCGGTCCTGCTGCTGGCGCCAGCAGTCCTGGCCTTTCTCCTGGCTTGTGAGCCGGGCCTGTTGCGTTCGCCGCGACGGTGGCTGAGCCCGCTGGGCGCGTTTGCCGCAAGCCTGTTGGTTTGGCTCTACCTACCGATCCGTTCGGCCGTGGGAAGCCCGTTCGATCCAGAGCCCATTACGAGTTTGCGAGCATTCGTGGAGCATGTGCTGGCCCTCGGCTTTCGCGGTGATATGCTCCACTTTCGCACGCTGCCAGCCCTTGCGGAACGCCTCGACGTGTTCGGGCAGATCCTACGCTTGGAGTTCGGGTGGCCGTTGGTGCTGGGGTGCGCTGCAGGTGCGATCCTTCTTGCGCGACGGGACTGGCGCGCTCTGTTGCTGTTGGGCGGCGTCTGGCTCTTGAATGCCGCCTCAGCGCTGACCTACCGCGCTCCCCAGACGGTCGAATATCTCTTGCCAAGCTATGCTAGCATGCTCTTGGTGCTGGCCATAGGTCTGGGCGGGTGGCGGGCTGAAGGTTGGCTGCGCGATGTGCGAGCAGTCGCGCTGAGCGCGTTGCTGGTCGTGGCATTGGGGAATGGCTGCTCGAACTGGGGCAGCTTGCAAGTACTGGCGCAGGATTCTACCGATCAGCAGTATGCCGAGTCGTTGCTGAACGCTGCGCCTCAGGATGCTCTAGTCCTGAGCAACTGGCACCATGCCACAACCATGTGGTATCTGCAGACGGTGGAGGGACTGCGTCCGGACGTGGACGTTGCCTATGTCTATCCCGAGGGGAGCACGCCAAACAAGGAGGTTTGGTTGCGTCGCATCGATGCGGGTCTGGCTACCAGGCCTGTTGTGGTCACCAACTGGTTCTATGGCTACGAGTCGAGCGGCTATCGGTTCCTGCCGCTAGCAGAAGCCTGGCAGGTGTTCGATGGCGAGGGATGCGCAATTCCTCAAGATGCTGAGGCCATGGACCTGACGTTTGACCAGGGGATGCGGCTGGTCGCGGCCGTAGTGAGGGACGGGAATGCCCGCCCTGGTGGCGATGTGCGTGTGCGGATCTACTGGGAGGCGCTGCGCACCTTGGAGCACGACTATGTCGGGTTCGTGCAGCTTGTTGGCCCAGGAGGCGTTCTTGGGCAGGGCGATGTGTCCCATCGGGCAGGGCTGATCGCTCCTGGTGTGCTGCAGGTGGACTCGCACGACCTATCGCTGCTCTGGCATGCGCAGCCTGGCAGTTACCAGCTCATCGCCGGGTTCTACTTTTTGGGCGAGACGGGTGCGTGGCAAAGGTGCACGTCTGCCGGCGCTGATCACGTTGTGCTAGGCCAGGTTGAGGTGTCGGCTGCGCATCGCTCACCGGCGAGTCTCCATCCCAAGCACATCGTCTTTGCTGACGGTATCATGCTGATGGGGTATGACTATGATCGGGGCGTGCAGGGCCAGACGCGGGTGTATCTGCATGTCGAGCGGGAGGGGCCAAGCGGGCACGAGGACCGATCGGACGCGCTACAGGCCATGCTCTTGCTGGATGGCGTGCCCGTGGCATCTGGCATTCTGCCTGCGCTGGTGCCTGGGCAGGCAGCGACCGTGGCTATGGATCTGGCCGGTAGTCCGGAGGCGCTGGATTTGGCACTAGAGACGACGGATGGGGCCCGCGTGCCCTGGGGTGGGGCGTGGCACCTACGCCAACGTGGTGAGCTGCGGCTGCGTCTGCCGGACCCAAGCCGTCGCTATGTCCCCATGGGAGGCAGTGTGGCGTACGCCGGGCTTACGGTGGCGGACGGTAGGCAAGGCGAGCCGGCCCTTTCCAGCGAGTGGCTCGCACTGCGCCCTCTTGTGCGCGACTATGCCGTGTCCGTGGGCGTACGTAGCGGCGCGTCCGAGCTCAAGGCGGACGGGACCCCGGCCATGGGAGCAATCCCCACGCTAAAGTGGCTGCAAGGCTGGCAGGTTCGCGACGAGCGTAGCCCAGAGTTCGGGCTCACCGGCCCCGAGGCCGTGGTGGGGTACAGCGTCGAGATGTACGATGCCTTCACGTTGGCCCCGCTTCAGGTTCTGGACGAACGGCTGGTCCGTGAGGGACAAGGCACACGTATTCTCGAGCCAGCTACTGCGCCCTAGGGTTGTTGCACTGGAACGATCACCGATCCAATCCCCGAGAGCGTTGCGCGATCGTAGAGCACGATCTCGAGCCGAGTCCCCGACGCATCCGCGTCTTCTGGCATCGGCAGCAGCACTCGATCAGAGAGCACCTGTCCCGGCCTCCAAAGCGTCGTGGGATAGCCTCCTAGGAACGGGGGGATATCCCGAGATGTGAGGGTCTTCCCGTCGGTATTCTGGAGCCGCAGTGATAGCCAATAATTGCGCGGGGCTTGGGCGAGTGCCTCCCACGTTAGCGCCACTTGGAGCATATCCTCCCCTTCGTTTGAGGTGGACACACTGGTCAGCGCGAGGATGGGGGGGGTCTCGGGTGGGCCGAAGGTGCCCAAGGGCTCGTGATCGGGAGCTGTGCCTCGCCCAGCCTTGACTCTTACGGGGAGCAGAGAGACGTTGCCCATGGGATGTCCCGTGGCCGTCGTGGGCTGTAGCGCGATGCCCGCATCAAGGACGTCGATGTAGACGGCATAGTGCCCAGGCGCAAGATGCTCGGGTAGCGTGAGGGTGAGCCTGGTGATGGCCGCATCCAACGGGGCTCTGGCCTCTGCCCACACCGGGGTGGGCGGCAGCAGGTGACCACTCAGCCCCATGAGGCGTGCTCGGACCGTGAGGGCGACAGGTTCATTCCAGATGAGCGCGATGTCGATAGACCCGCCGGCGTAGGATGGGTCTGGCTCGATGCTGTAGGCAAGAAGGTGCGCATCTTCCCACCATAGGCCTTCAGGCTCGCGATGGAAGAGAGGGCACCGGGCAAAGTCGGCGACGATAGGGCAGGTTGCAGGACCACGCCCGGTCGGTACGCGGGCGATGCCCCATGCAACGACTGAGGTGAGGACCCCTACGGCGATTCCGGTGAGCGCCGCTTTGCGCGCGCGGCGGCTGGCCCGTAACGCCTGCACGAGCAGGGCTAGCCAGGAGACGGCGGCTAGCAGCGAGGCCGCTAGTGCGTAGCGACGGACCGGCGTACGCGTGAGGCGCAGCTCCACATCGTGGCTACCGGGCTGCAGCCTGAGGCCCAGTAGCCCGAGGCCTTCCAGCGGCTCGACGCCCTGAGGGGTGCCATCCACGTTGGCTTCCCAGCCGGGGTAGTACGTGGTATGGAACGCCAGCAGGCTGGGCTCCGAGACCTGAATGCTCCATGCCTCGCTGCTGGGCGTGATCTCTACCGGTCTGGCTTCCGCGATCTCGCCCTCGAGTGCAAGGGGTACGGGCTTGGATCCCTCTGCGAGCTGTACTGCTGAGGTTCGAGGACGTGGAATCATCCAGCGTGGGAGGTACTCGTGTCGGATCGTCGTCCCGATATTGCCGGAGAACGTCTCGTAGAGCATGACACGCTGGGGGGTGACATCCTCCGGTGTGATGAGAACCCGATCCATTGATAGGGCGCCTAGGCCGTTCCACGCTGCCAAGGCGATGATGCTTGCAGCTGCTACCCATCCCATAGTGGTGCGCCGAACCGGTACCAAGCTTGTGCCAAGCAGGGCGACCAGAAGCGCTTGGACGCTGAGCAGGCGCCAAGGAAACTGCGCCATGGCGATGAGCGGCAGATGGTCCCAGAGGGGACGTGAGATGGGCAGCATCATCACGGTGTAGGCTAATGCCGCTAGGGCCGTCGGCATCTGCCAAACCTGTAGGCGTTGCCTGCGGACGAGGCGGGCCGCCACCGCGATCAGTCCGAGGAGCGCAATCCCGGCCTGGACGGATCCCATCCGGAAGGGATGCGCTTCTGTAGAAAGGGCATAGTCGTGGGCCAGACGCAACTGCGCCAAGCCATTCTGTACAAAGTGGCCGGCATAGTGGAGGTACCCGGTCGTCTGTTCCTCGAGCTGGACGAGCGTGCGCTCGCGTAACGCAGGTGCCCAAAACCAGAGGGATAGCAGCAGTCCCAAGGCTAGACCGGCCAGCCCGCTCCATAGGAGCCCGTGTCGTTCCGAGGGGGACGCGGTCAGCGCGCGGAAACCGAGCCAGACCAACGTCAAGGGTGCAAAGAGCAACGCAGAGACATTATGCGTTAGGATGAGAGCCGCAAAGGACGTGCTCAGCGCGGCAATGCTTGGCCAGCTATCCCGCGAGCGCAGCTTCTGGATGCACCATAGGATCAGCGGGTACAGGGCCATGGCTGTGAACTCGGACAGTGCGTCGCCCCGGACATAGACGTTGGCCAGATGATAGGGGGCAAAGGTATAGAGAGCTGAGGCAGCGAGGGCTGCTGCAGGGGACGCGGATAGGCTACACGCGAGGCCGTACGTGGCGATGCTAGCGACGACAAGGCCTGCCAGTTGCGTGATCTGGATGCTGAGTACGAGGTCTGCGCCAGCCCAATGCAAGATTGCCGCGGCATAGTAGGGTAGCGACGCGTAGAAATCGTAAAAGGGGTACCCGAGTCCGTGGGCGCCGTCAGGCATCCATCGGGCAGGGAGCACGCCCGCGCGGAGATTGGTGGTGAGCTGCTGCACCCGCACCAACAAGAAGGGCGAGTCGCCGCCCGCGCGCGTCAGCACCATGCCCGCTCCGGCAAAGATGGGGATGCTAGCCCCGATTCCCAGCAGCAACGCCAGGATAGCGCCCAAGCGCCTAGTCCTGACCTCGCTAGCTCTGTCGTCCGTCGGGGCGCTCACCTTGGATGGTAGAAACCGCTACACGCGTGTGCGGAAGAACCGCAAGCCCACAGGCAACAGCAACGCCAAGACTGCCAGCAGAATGCCGCTAATGCTCATCAGTGATCGACCGCTCGCCTCTTCCGGTTGCGAGGGGGTGGGCTCTGCAGTGGGCGCTGCGGGAACGGGTGTGGTCGTTACTGCTGCTGTCGGCTGTGCTGTCTCGGTGGGCGTGGCGGTGGGGACAGGTTGCTTCCCAAAGCCCACCTCTAGCGTCTCGCCGCTCTCCACCTCGACGGCCCAAGCCTCCGGCGAGGTCGAGTGGTAGCCGGGCGTATCGGACGTGGAGACTTGGTAGAGTCCTGGGGGGACCTCAAGCGCGTGTGGCTCGCTGGCGCCATCGGTGGTGTAGCTCAACAGCGACTCGCCGGCCTCGTTGGCAATGTCCACGCTCACGCCTGCAAGGAGCGGCTCGCCATTGTCGCGTCGGCGATTGCCGTTGGCGTCCTCATAGGCAGCGATGAGCAGGGTGGCAGGCACCTCGGTCGGTGCTGCTGTGGCGGTGGCGGTCGCCTCGGGCGTAGGTGTGGCCGTTGACTCCGATGTGGGGGCTGGCGTGTTCGTGGGACGCGGTGTGTTAGTCGGTACGGCCGTAGGGGCCACGTAGGTCAGGCAGATGTCATCAAAGTAGGCATCGTTGTGCTTGACTGGCCACTCGGCCTCGCCGCGTAGGTACACCGTCACCGTTCCGCCTTGAGCGCGCGCGCTGACCCTGAGCTGGACCCACTCATCGAGGGTGCGATTCGGGTCTGACCATACGATGTTATTCGAGCGCCAGTCGTTGCCTCCGGTAGGGTCGATGCCCACCATGAGGGCATAGGCCCCGCCCTTGCTGACGAGCGGGTCATCCTCGGTCGAGCTCCAGGCTTGCGCCCAGGCCGTCAGAGTCACCTGACTACCGGCGGGCACACTCACCTGTTGGAAGATGCCGGCTCGATGTGTTGAATAGACCTTGCCCCACTTTTGCGCCCAGGTGCCCTCCTTGATGCGCTGGGTCCCGTGCCACTGCGCATTCTCGGCGTCCCACTCGGGGCGGTGGTTGAGTCCCTGATCTTGGTGCGGGCCGTCTTGGAACCAATGATACCAACCGTTGGCCACCTCTATCTCACCGACATCTCTGGCAGAAAAGCCGTCCTCAAAGTTGGGGTTCACCAGGGGCGTACCCGGACAGTCCGCACTCACCACGCCGGTGAGCAGGAGCGCGAGCAGTATCGCCAGCACGGTCGTCGCGATGGGACGATTGCGAGAGACACGCATCACGGATACTCCTTTGTGTCGCAATGATCTCATGGCCAGAGCGGTAACACGAGTTGATCGGCATCGGACCGAAGGCCGCTGGGCAGAACCGGGTGCAAGTGTTCCATCGTCGGATACTGGTACAGGCCAATGGCAAGCTGAGCTGTCTCTGGAAGACTGTCGGCAGCATCGATGATATGGGAGTCGGCCAGAACATCGCCCGGGCGCCACGCATCCGTTGGGTAGTAGCCTAGGCCGGTAGGGCCATCATGTTGGCCGATCAGCGCTCCCTCGTCAAGCAGGTGCACAAACGCGACATAGTTCGCCTCGAGCGGCTGGTCACAACGCCAGAATAGCGTGACACAGATCTGCTGATTTGGCAAACGGCTCACCTCGTATCCCAAGAGGGACACGCCATGCTGCCATCGCTGGTTCACGTTTGCGGTAGCGTCTTCAGGTGGCGCCGCCTCAAAGGCTATGTAGAGGAGTCGAGGCTCAGCTTCTAGGTCGCCACGCTCCAGGGGACCCTCGCGTACCCCGATGAGACGATCCCTTGGCAACGCCTCTCTGGCCGGCCGAAGGTCCTCGTATGGCCACGCCGCAACGAGCACGCGCTGGGCGCTCGCCGGCTCTGTGGCTGGCAGAAGACCCAGCTCTGTGTTGTGGCACAAGAAGCGCAGCGACGGCCAGTTGCCCCATAGCCTAGGAGCGACATACGCACGCCTAGGTTCGTCGCTAGCTTGTGGACTTGCTGTGGGAGCCTCTCCTCGCCAACCGGTTCCCATGAATGCGTTGAGCTCAACGGCCAGCGAGGTCGCCCCCGCCTCGAAATTGTAGTAGACAGCTTCGCTGTGAAGGTGCTGAAGGTACGCGTGCATGCCCGCGGCGGCGTGAACCACCAAGAGGACGATCGTGATGATTCCCGTGAGGCGCTGGCCGATGCGAGGCTTGGCCAGACGGACACCCTGAGCGAGACCGAGCGCGGGAAAGACATATAGGACCGGAAGCACGCCGGTTCCCCGCAGAAAGTGAGGCGCGCCTTCTGCCAGCATGGTCGGCAGCAGCATCACGGCTAGAAAGACAAGAACGAGCGTCATCCCTGCAACGCGTCGGGCCCGTCTCGCCGCCAGATAGATGCCCAGCGCAAAGGCGACGGCTAGCAATGGTTGGAAGACTGGGCGCAACGGGATGTTGTGACGGGGGATGAAATCGCCGCGCCAGACCCATGCCAGGAGCGTGCGACCTATGTTGCCGGCCAGCGTTCGCCATAGCTGCTCGCCATGGATCGCAGGATTAAGGATGCTCACCTGACTGGCGCGTGCGACGGTCGCATCCCAGTGCGCAAGCATGTACCAGAGCAAGGGGCTCGCCACGACGATAGCGCCAGCGGAGAAGACCAACCACCCTTTCCACCAGGCTTGGCCCCGCCGCCACGCGATGAGCCATGCGATGACAAAGGCCAACGCCCCGAACCGGGCGGCGAGATATGTGTACCAGCTCGCGCCGTAGGCTGCTCCAGCCAAGAGCGCCAACCGCCACGCGTGCGATCGCGACGCGCGACACCATAGCGCCAACGAGATGGCCAAGATGGGCACCATGATCACGGCGCGAACCGCCACGCGGCTCAGGTTCACGCTCCAGACTGTGGTCGCGGCAAGAAAGGCTGCGATAAGGCCTTCTAGCGGTGACGAGAGCTCTCGGGCTAGCCAGTAGACGGCGGGAATGGTCAGCGTGCCGACGACGGCGGGCACTAGCCGAAGCGCGAACGGACTCGCGCCCAAGAGCGCGAGGGGCAGCGTCAGGAGGTAGACGAACAGCGGTTCGCGGCCGTTGTTTGCCTCAAAGAACAGGGGGGTGTGCCCTTCCAGGACAGCCAGGGCATCGAGCCCGTTGTATGCCTCATCTCGATAGATGCCGGGAGGCAAGTCGCCGATCTCCACGAAGCGCAGGAGCGCGCCGATGAGCAGAATCACGATGAGCGTCAGCGCCAATAGGCGCTCTCGGGCTCCGGGCCTGGGTTGGAGCGAGGCCGGTTGGCCTGCGGCCATAGGTCCGTGACTCCTGGGGCGCGTTGGGTCAGAGATGCCGGCTCACAGGAACGATAGGACGTCGTTGCCCGGCGGCGCGGCTCCGCCATCTCCAAGGTGCAACTCGAGCTGCTCCATCACACGCAAGCGCAATGCGTCGAGCGCCTTTCGCCCCTCGGGCGTCGTACGCAGGTGAAGCGGCGAGGTGCGGCGATCGTACATGCGCGCCGCTACGCCCACCGGAATCTCAAGCCGGGCATAGACCCAGAGAAGCAACTCGCCGTAGAGCTCCGTATGTTGGAACTCGCCAAAGGCCGTGGTCGGCTGCTGCTCCCACGTCAAGCGGGAGAGCTGGGCCACGATCGTATCGCGCAGGAACGCCTCGACGATGGTGCACGTTTCGGGACCATAGTGCCAGTAGTCGCTGTCGCTCAGCGTCGAGAAGACGGGGTCGGCGGCGACTAAGCATTCAGCTTCTTTTCGTCCATACAGCTTGTACCCGCTGCTGAGGTCTGGAGGATTTGCCTCCCGACAGTGCTGGAGATCGGGCGTGCGACCCTGTCTGGCCAGCGCCCAGATGACAGCATCGAGCGTGACGTGGTCGAGCAGCGTCTCTAGTTCGCCTCTCACCCATCCCATGGGATGGTGTCGGCTACCTCGTGCCCCGATGACGATCAAACGCGTGTGCCCGTAGAAGCGCTCGAGGGCCTCGGCCGCCGCAACGAGCGCCGGGATGTGGGCGGGCAGGTGGTCGCCGTCGCCGTCCCGGATGATGGCATGGCGGAGGTCGTCTCTCTCTGACAGGAGGCGTCTCAAGCCCTCTCGCAGGGCCCAGAGCTTGCCTCCATTGGCAGGAAGCACAAGGAGACGGTAGGGGCGGCCATAGTGCTCGGCAAAACGCTCGTTGGTCTCTGCAGCCAGGGCTGCCGTTCTGTCGTCGCCGTCCACCACTAGCCAAGTATCATCCGGCGATACATAGTGCGGGCAATCGCGTACGGTCAGCCAGATCAGCTCGCGGACGGTGTCATCGGGGGGTTTCTTGGAAAAGTAGGTTGGGATGACCACGCCCGCATGGGGCGCGATGGGGCCAAGCGGCGTTGCAGACGACATGAGAGCCTCCACTGAACGTGTCAACTGTCGCAGCATGTCACGTGTGGTGGACCCTGTCAAATCGGTTGCTGATCCAATGCCTCATTGACAGAAGCGGCCTCGCGTGCTAACGTCGAGCCCATTGGGAGGAGAACGTGGCGCATCAACGCTTCCGCTTTCGCAATCTAGAAGAGCTCGATGAGGCCTGTGCGGGACTAGGGGTCTCGTTACCTTTGGCGTCGCATCTGGCCCCGCTGGCTCGCAGCGTGCGCATCGGGCGGGGCGAGGCGCCCAACTCAATGGCCGTCCATCCCATGGAAGGCTGCGACGGCACGGTCGATGGCAAGCCCGATGACCTGACGCGACGCCGCTATCGTCGCTTTGCGGCGGGCGGATGCGGTCTGCTATGGTTTGAGGCAACGGCCGTGGTGCCCGAGGGGCGGGCGAATCTGAGGCAGTTGCTGATGGCACCCACCACCGAGCCCGCCATTCGGGATATGTTGCGCTCATCGCTGGCCACGGCTCGCGAATCGATGGGGGAGGACTGGCGGCCCTACACGGTCTTGCAGCTCACGCACTCGGGTCGGTACAGCCGACCAAATGGACGGCCTGCGCCGCTGCTGGTGCAGCATGATCCACTGTTGGACGGGCCTGTGGGCGCGTCGCCCAAAGCGCCGGTCGTGTCTGACGCGTATCTCGATAGCCTCATCGATGCCTATGTGGGGGCGGCGCGGCTGGCGCAGCAAAGTGGCTTTGATGCGGTGGATGTCAAGGCGTGCCATCGCTATCTGATCTCCGAGCTGCTGGCGGCCCACACGCGCGAGGGGCACTACGGCGGGGTGCTGGAGAACCGAACGAGGTTGTTGCTGGACATCGTGCGTGCCATTCATCGAGAGGTGCCTTCCCTGGACATCGCCGTGCGTCTTAATGTGTACGACGGGCACCCCTATCCTTGGGGATGGGGCGTCGATCGCGACGATGCGCAGGTGCCCGATCTGTCGGAGCCTCTGTGGCTCGTGGGTGCCCTGCGCGATGCCGGCGTCGCTCTCTTGAACGTGACGGCTGGTAATCCCTACTACACGCCGCACATCAATCGCCCGTTCGATGACAACGTAGAAGGTGGCTATGTGCCGGACGAACACCCGCTAGTGGGCGTGGGCCGCTTGGTGGGGCTAGCTCGCAGAGTGAAGGAAAGGTTCCCCGATCTGGTCGTGGTCGGCACGGGGTATTCGTGGCTGCGCCAGTACGCGGCCAATGCGATGGCGGGGGTCCTAGAGCGTGGTTGGGCTGACATGGTTGGCATGGGACGCGGCGCCTTTGCCTACCCGAACTGGGCCAGAGACGTGCTCGAGCGGGGCGCTCTGGACCGACGTCGCGTCTGTATTGCATGTAGCCGGTGCACGCAGATCATGCGCGATAGCGGGCGAACGGGCTGTGTCATCCGCGACCGTGACGTGTATGGCCCGATCTATGAGGCCGGCCGTACGCGATCGTGCGACTAGGAGACGATCGGTCAGGCGGGAGGTCCCATGTCGGTTGTGCGGTTCTTTGTCAATCTGGTCCTGGCGTTCGTCCTCATCGTCGTGGCGAGCGGCGTGTTGGCGCTCGGATATGGGAGCGCGGTCGCTAGCTCGTGGGAGATCGCCGGAGTGGACGTCGGTCAGCCAGAAGGCGAGTGGGTCTGGCTGGACGGCGAGGCTTTCTACTACCGGTTCTGGGGAGTGGAAGAAGGCGAGCCGGTGGTGCTGGTCCATGGGCTCCAGGTCGAGGGATCGGCGACGTGGGATGCCACCGCACGCGGGCTGTCACGCGTCGGAATGCGGGTGTTGACGGTGGATCTGCGCGGCTTTGGTCGCTCGACGAGAACGGGCGATGATGCGGCGTTCTCTCTGGAGGCTCAAGCGGATCTCCTGGCTCGCATCATCCACCAGTTGGGAGTGGCGGACGCGATGCTGGTGGGCCATGGCTGGGGTGGTGGGGTGGCGTTGCGTGCTGCAGAGGACCAACCGCAGCTGGTTGCTCGTGTCGCGTTGCTCTACCCGGAAGGCATGGCTGACCAGAGACCCGTGCCCGGTCGGATGTTGCAGTGGCCGGTGGTGGGGTCCGCGTTGGTGTGGGGTGCCTATGCAGGCGGACCGATATGGGCCCATCAGCAACGGCAGGGGTTCCTCGATTCTGTCTTGATGCCCCCAGGCTACGTGCGTGACACCCGTCCCCTGGCTCGGGTAGTGGGGACGCTGGATGCCTGGCAGCGGATCGGGAGTCTGCCAGCAGAGGCGCTCTATGGGTCGGTCGGGCGCCCGGATGTCCCTGTTCTAGCCATTCGATCGACGGCCACTGACGAAACGCTACTGCCTGCGTGGCTTGACGAGCTAGCGGACGAGCGCTTGGTGAGCGTGGAGGCGGGCCAGTGGCTGCACATTGAGCAGGCCGATGGCGTCAATGCGCTGCTTGCCGGTTTTGCGCGGGAGCCATGAGACGCGAACCTTCTGCCGCTCTTTGGCCTCGCCAGGCTCCTACGGGAGTGGCAATCCCAACCTCTGGTACTGCTCAGCAGGCGCCATGCTCTCCTGCAAGAGTCTGAGCAGAAGCTTGCGCATGCGTTCCTCGACGTCTTGGTCCTGAACGGGCGAGAGTTGCTGCGGATCGTTCCTCAGATCGAACAGATAGGTCTCGAACCTAGCCCCTTGGATGGCGCCGCCCTTGGGCTGGCGTGCTGGGATCTTGAGCACGGGCACGCCCTTGGTCCACGGCAGCGGCGCCGCGAGCGTCGCATCTCGGAGCTCCTCGACGGAAAAGAGCGAGCGCATATGCGTGGGCATGAGCGTGTACTCAAACAGGGGCGCATTGGTATCGCTGGCCGGCCCCCGCATGTAGACCCAGTCGCCATCCGTCACATTCACCTGGGCGCCGAAAAGGCCAAAGAGGATGGCGTCATGCGCGGGCGCATCCTCTGCCAAGGTCGGTCCTAGCGGGATGCCCTGCGTGAGCTCGGGAAGGGGCACGCCAAAGTAGTCCAGGAGCGTTGGCGCCAGATCGATGGTCTGGACGAGCACTGCGGATCGCTCTCCCTGGCGGCCAGAGCGCGGGTCCCAGATGAACAACGGTGTGTGGGCGACCTCATTGTAGAACGGCATCACGCACTTGGCCCACCAGTCATGCTCGCCCAGCAAAAAGCCATGATCCGTATTGACGATGAGCATGGTGTCTTGCCACAGATCGTAGCGGCCCATGGCATCGAGGACGCGCCCTAGGTTACGGTCGCACATGGTGACGAGCGCGGAATAGTTCCGCCGGATGCGGCGAATCTCTGGCTCTGACTCGTCGACGGGTCGATACTCGGGCCAATCGAGATCGGGGCCATCCCAGCCATCGGGATAGAGGTCCTTGTAGTGCTGCTGCGTGAAGAACGGCTCGTGCGGGTCGAACGTCTCGATGTGCAGGAACCAGTCATCGGCATCATGATTCTTGTCTAGGAAGGCCAGCGCCTCGTCAAAGGTCCGGGTCTGTGGCAGATCGGCTTCATGGGTCAGGTACTGCCGGTTGACGCGATCCTGTGCACGCAGGTCCGCGTTGAGAGGTGTCGTCTCGTCAACGTGAGCCTTCCACCGGTCGCCCTCCTGGCCGCGATTGCCAATCCAGGTGCTATAGCGGTGGTGGTAGGTGGCGCCTCCATCCTCCCAGTAGTGCTGATGGTCCGAGATGAGGTGCGTGGAGACGCCATGATGGCGGAGGATCTCGGGCATCGAGTCGTCAAAGGGCTCTAGCGGGCCCCAGCTCCGATGTAAGAAGTTGTAGCGTCCCGTGTGCAACTCTCGCCGGGCGGGCATGCAAGGCATGGATCCCACATAGGCACGATCAAACGTCACGCTGTGTTCGGCAAGCCGCTCGAAGTTGGGCGCCTGGACGTCCTGGTTGCCATAGGGCGGTAGGAATCGGCGATTCAGCGAGTCGTACATGACCATGATGGCTTTCACGCGACGGCCTCCTCCTGAGATTAGGATCGCTCCAGAACGCTCTCGCGAAGCTGTGCGAGGGTGTCGGCGGCCGAGTCGAGCCCGAGCGCTCGCAGCTTGGCGTCCTCTGGCCAACCGAGCTGGCGGTCCCAGCCCGACAGATCATAGTAGCGCTCGAGGAGATCCTTGAACTCGCGCGCATCAGCGCTGAGGTGGCTGCCGTCCGTCTTGTCGGACCACTGGTAATGTGGGATGACGGCCTCATCCAGCACGCGCGAACGACCGTTGTTGCGGATCTCTATGCAACGTTCTAGGTTGAGGACGCGCTCAGCCGCTGGCCGGCGCATCGCTTCGGGCTCAACATCTAGGCCCGTGGCGGCTTGGAACATTTGCCACTCGGCGTTGACATTGCCGATCTCATGATCTGCGACGGGCGTGCCGTCCTCGGGTGGAAGCTGCACCACGGGGTACTTCCAGTCGCAGACACCCATGCTATCCTTTAGGATGGCGCACTGTTGGTGGTACATGGTGACGTGCTCGAGCCACTGCGTCCCAGGGTACGCGGCCGTTTCGGACCCGTAGAGGACGCGCGAGATCCGCTTGAAGCGGTCAGGCACGTCCTCAGGACTACGAGGGTTATCAGGATAGCCATAGAGGGGATTCAGGAAAAAGAACCCATGCGTGCTCGGCGTGACGTCGCGCGTAGAGACGGCATAGAGCAGCGCCGAATGCTCCCAGAAGGGACTGGGATGCCGTTCCATGGTGCGGCCCTCGCGGTGCCATCCATGCCCTCGGCTTCCTGCATCCTCAAAGAACTCCGAAAGATAGCGCGGTCCCGCTTGATGCTTGTCGTAGAAACGTGCGAGTCCCTCGGCACAGTCGTTGCCCAAGCCGCGACGGTGGGCCACATCGATCAGCCATTGCCCCCACCACTCGGCATCGTCGATGTCTAGTCGCACGCCATCGATCATGGTGATCCCCATGTCGCGGAGAGCGCCAAAGTAGTGGCTCCAAGTGTGGTGCACCCAGTTGGTGATGCCCAGGTCGTTGGCTAGGTTGGTGAGGTCAGCGCCATCCTCGCCAAAGCCGCGCGTAGAGCGAATGGCGAGCCTGTGTCCCTGTACGTCTTGACCCTCGTAGAGCATGGCGTCGGGCGCGGGTTCGCCACGCATCCAGATGCCGTCGACGCAAGACGTCATGACCCAGGAAGTGCCGAGATGGTAGCGATCGGGCGCCCGGCGGACACGCGTATGGCAGCGGGCCGTGCAGCCATAGGTGCACGCCCGCCAGCCCGGACCGGCATCCGGTTGGCCGTTGTAGTAGAGACCAGTGCTGATGCGGTCCGCCACCAGGTGGATCGCGTGTAGCATCCTTTGTGGATGCGCGATACGTACTCGGCCGGTGCCGCGAACCACGATGGCCTTCAGATACTTGCTTCCCATCACGCCGCCGAGGCCGCCGTTGCCTACGGCATTTCCCAGGCGATGCTGGATGGTCGCAAAGCGGACGCGGTTCTCACCAGCTGGACCGATGACAGCCACTTGGTGAGCTGGGCTGTGCATCTCCTTGAGCATCTGCTGGGTCTGGTATACCCCTCGCCCCCAGAGGTCGCTTGCGTCGCGCAGCGATACCTTGTCGTCCTCGATGAGAAGATAGCACGGAGCATTGGCGCGTCCATGGAGATCGATGGTGTCATAGCCGGCGAACTTGAGCTCGGCTCCGAGATAGCCTCCCATGGTGGCCGACGTCCACATGGGCATGGGATAGCCCCGCGGCGAGAGCGAAGAGACCGCCATGCGCCCGGCCGTCGGTGCGCCGGTGCCCACCAACGTGCCAGAAGAGAAGACGAGGTGGTTCTCCGGGTCATACGGGCCGACGTTGGGAAGCACGTGCTCCCACGCGATACGGGCGTTCCAGCCTCGCGAGCCTAGCCAGTCGACGGGCGAGGGTGTCTCCAAGATTCGTATGGCACCCGATGTCAGGTCAACGTCAAGGGTACGGCCTGTGTAGCCACAGCGTCTCTCGCTCATGGGGTTGCCTCTCCCGCTGGAACGGCTTCCATGGTCAGCGCCTTGCCTGCCAGGGGACAGATTTGTAGGCAGGCTGGCCCCTCTTCTCTGTCTGAACACAGATCGCACTTGATGGCG
>CAYOBT010000004.1:0-28390 GCA_964402205.1 uncultured Anaerolineales bacterium | reverse complement strand
TTGTCGCTCAAGGTGACCAACAACCTGGACAACCTGCCATGACACACCTGATCGTCACGCCGATCGATATGAGCGCGCCGGGGTCGTACCTCCAGCGCAAGCGGCTGTTACAGGCTGCGGCCACACTCCAGGACGCTCAAACGAGCAACCGCCCAAGCGATATGCTGCGCGGGTATGAGTTGATCGAGAGCTTGGTATGCGAGCACCTAGAGACTGACGACGGCACGAGCATCGAGGATGCACTGGCACAGTGTAGCGCCAACGATTTTGACGCGCTTATTGCTGCGCTAGTCACCGGGGAGACGGTCCCAAATCCGAGCAGCGCCAGTTAGCGCTGGCGCTGCATGGGCATGGATCGCCACCGGAATGGACGGCGACGCTGGCAATGGCAGAGGCGTGGGGCCAACTGCCCGAGGACGTGGAGCAGCGTGTCTCGGCGGTGTGGGCGGATAGGTTTGTGGTGCAGCGCAACGCGCTGGCGCGGGCGGCCAAGCCCAAGCAGATCGCAGGCACGGGCGGAAAGAGGCTGATATAGGATGGCACTAGGCGGCCGCGAAGTACAGATCATCATCAAGGCCATCGACAAAGCGTCTGGCGTTTTTGACGACGTAGGCAAGAAGGCTGGCGGGCTGCAGGGTGCGTTGAGCACGCTGGGAACAGTCGGGGGGCTGGCGCTGGCAGGCATCACCGCCGGAGTTACTGCTATCGGCACGGCGGCCGTAGGCGCGGGCGCCATACTCGGCAAGATGGCCGTTGATGCGGCCCCATTGGTAGGTATCCAGCAGGCTTTTGAGGGCGTCACCGAGGGCGGAGATGAGATGCTGGCCATGCTGCGCGAGTCGTCGCTAGGCATGGTGCGCGACACCGATCTGATGCTCAACTATAACAAGGCGGCCCAGCTTGTAAGCAAGACTTTCGCCGACCAGCTACCCGACGCGATGGTATACCTTACCAAGGTATCGGCTTCCACCGGCACCGACGTGGACTATCTCATGAACTCCCTGGTCACCGGCGTTGGCCGGGTGTCCCCGCTGATCCTAGACAACCTGGGCATTCAGGTATCGCTGGCCGAAGCCACAGAGCGCGCAACGGAGATGTTCGGCCTCCAGGCAGACGAGTTGTCTAAAGAGCAGCAGCAGGCCGCGCTTATGGCACTGGTGCTCGAAAAGCTAGAGGAAAACACCGCAGCGCTGCCCGAGATAGCTGGACAGGCATCAACGTCGTGGGCGGCGTTGATGGTCTCATTCCAGAACATCAAAGACCAAATCGGCATCTCGCTGGTACCTGCGCTGCAAACGCTGTTGGAAGCGATTGCCCCTATCGTGGCGGAGTACGGGCCACGCCTGGTAAAGCTATTCGGGGAAAAGATTGTCCCGGTTGTCGAGTCCGTGGCGGGGGCGCTGGCGCTTTTGCTAGAGGGGGACGTACAGGGGGCGCTGCAAACGCTATTCGGCGAGGACCGTGCCGCGCAGATCATGGGCTTTGCCGATGCGGTGAGCGCGGCATACGACAATATCATGGCCTTTATCAACGCCCCTATCAGCGAAAAACTAGGGCTTATTTGGCAGGGGCTGGTGGATATTGTCACTGAGTTCCCAACTCACCTATTGACGCTGAGCGAGGTGCTTCTGGAATGGTCTGAAAACGAGGCCGTCCGAGACGCCCTGCGCGGCGTGGGGGACAAGATAGGCCGATGGATGTTTGACGGCCTGATTGAGATGATTCGCGGAGCCGCTGGCCAGGCATCCGGGCAACAGGCCGTCGAGGGGTTCGCCTATCAGATTATGGCCGCAACGGTCAACCTCCAACAGACATTCGCCAACGTCGGGCTAGCCATTGCCGAGGGCCTGATTGCGGGCTTCATCGAGCAGATTGTGGGCGAGGAGACGGCGCGAAGGATCGCGCAGGCCGTAGTGACGGCACTGGCAAAAGCGGTTCCATACATCACCCCGGTGGGTCAGGCGAAGCTGCTATGGGACCTGATCAGTAGCGGGGTGCAAAGTGCTGGAACGGCCATCGGCGAGGCGATTGTGAACAGTCCTGCGCCGATGGCCCAGTCGTTTGTTCAGGGGATGCAATCGCCAGCGCCGCAGTCGTGGCTAGATTTGCAGAGTGGTGGCGGCAAGACGGATGGTGACCAAGTGCAGTTTCACCAGGGGGCCATTCAGATCAACGTCTCTGGTCAGGACGCCGAGACGGTGCGGGGTGCGGTGCAGGACGGCCTGACAAAGGCCCTACGCGCGGCGGGGGTAGCATAATGTGGATCACGCGGTTTGCGAGCAACACTCTGCCGACGGTACAGCCCATTCAGGAGATTGGCCTGGGTTTGGCAAACAATGGTCTGGTATCGCTGCCAGACGGCGGCCTCCACGACGCTTATGGCAGCGACCAGGCTCCGGTCACGCTTCCGTATCGCATCACGCTCCAATCAGAGGTATACGGCACGGGCAGCACCTCGGTGCGCGCCAACGTCAATGCGATTCGGGCCTTGCATGGCGCGCGGGGCGACCTCGTACGCAAGCAGACTCTCACGGCGGGCGAGCGTGAAACGGCGGAGGCGCGGCTGCAAACCATCGGCATCCCGCGCGGCGCCGGCAATGTTCAGTACGTGCCGATTCGCTTGGACTTTCAGGTGCTGGAGTGGCCTTGGAAGGGCACGAGCCACAGCATCAGCACGGGGTTCAACACCAGCGGGACCTTGAGCTTGATCTGCGCCAACGACGGCAACGCGACGGTGAATGATCCTGTCATCACGATCACGGCCACGAGCACGGCGATGTATGGCGCGACGATCAAGGTCACGGGGGCGAGCGACCTGCGTTGGGCGGGCACGCTGGCAACCGACGCGGCGCTGGTCATCGATTGCGGGGCGAGGACGATCACGAACGATGGGGCCGATGCTTACAGCGAACTAACGCTGGGCGCGGATCACGCGCAAAGCGACTGGATCAAGATACCGTCGGGCAGCGCGACGTTGACGATCACCAGGACGGGCGGCACTAACACGAGCACGGTGGCGGTGGTTTACCGAGACGGGTGGGCCTAGTGCAAAAATTCTGGATCAATATCACCGACTCGGACGGCAACAAGTACGGCGACGGGCCGATTGTGACCGCCGACCGTTGGCAGAACACGGCGCGGATGGACAGGGCGGGCGTGTTCTCGTTCGCCATGCCGGCCACCGACCCGAAAGCCGAAGAGGTGCAAGAGAGCCGCCTGGCGTACTGCTATGGCATCCTGGACGACGAGGTTACGCAGCTGGGCGCGGGTGTCATCAAGCAAGTGACGTTGCAGGTGCGGCCCAGCGGCCCGCCGATGCTGGTGGTGAGCGGCGAGGACCTGCTGAGTGAACTGGCGCAGCGCACTGTGAGCGACCTGGAGGTATACCAGGTATCGGATACCCTGAGCACGCCTAGCGATGCCTACTATCTGAACCTGCGCAACGTGCCGAGCACCAACAGCCGCATGACCAACGCGCTCGACGGCAACGCGGGCACTTACAGCTCGTTCCAGCTGTACCAGTTTCGCCAGACCTACGTCTACGTGGGCCACACGTCGCGGTTCTCGACGCTCCGCATCAATCTGACCACGGGGCAGAGCGAGACAGACGGCGACGAGCTAGGCGTCGAATACTTTTCCGAGACCAGCGGTTGGGCCGATGTTAGCGGGCTGAGCGACGGCACTGACGACGGCAGCAACACTTTGCGGCAGAGCGGCAACGTGACCTGGACGCGGCCCGACGACTGGGTGACGACGATTCACGCGGAACGCGAACGGTACTGGGTGCGGCTGCGATGCAGCAACGATCAGATCACCGATACAGTGCAGGTCAACCGCTTTCAGATTTACGCCGAGGAGCCGAGCGACACGCCGATTGCCGACGTGATGGCATACGCGCCGACCGGCTGGACGGTGACGGACGCGGAGGGGTCGCCGCTAGAGGCGTCCACGCCGATCTTGATCGAGTTCACGGGGCAGAGCGTGTTGGCGGCATTGATTCGGATCGCCGAGATCACAGGCGACCATTTCCGCGTCGGCACGGGCAAGACGCTGGTCTGGCTGACAGACTTGTACCATAGTGGTGTGTATGCGATCAGCAAGCCCGTCGGGGCGGTGTAGGAGCAACGATGGCTAGAATTTTCATGACGGGGTTTGAGGCAGGGAATTTGGACGTCCTGTTGGCGCACGACGCTGCAATCAATACCACAACGGTTAGGACCGGTGCTTACTCGGTAGCTATCGCGGGTGTCGGCAAGGGTATTTACCATGACATTCCGGGAGATCCTGCCGAAATTTTCTTGCGGGCTGGCGTCTACTATGCGGGGGGGACCTCCGCGGCTACCAGGAAACTTCTTCTGTTTGACGATAGCGCCGGAGGCGCTCAGTTTGCCCTTTACATTGACACGGCCACACATTATCTGAAAGCATATCGAGGTGATGCCAGCACGTTGTTAGACACCAGCTCCACGGCGGTGCCACGGAACGTTTGGACGTGTCTTGAGGCCCGTATCAAAATCGATAATGCCGACGGGATTGTTACCGTAAAGCTAGATGGCATTGAAGTGATGGATTTTGCTGGAGACACCCAGGCAACCGCCAACGCCGACTTGGGGGAGGCACGGTGGGGCTCAGACGGCGCCAGCGAATGGACGGGATACCTAGACGACCTGGCCGTCAACGACACGACCGGCGACGAGAACAATGGCTGGATCGGGCGCGGTGGCATCTATGGGCTGTTCCCGTCTGGCGCGGGAACGCACACCGACTTCACGCCCAACACGGGCGCCAACTATGCTGCCGTAGACGAGGTGCCACCCGATGATGATACCACCTATGTGCAGTACAGCACGGCGGGCGGGCAGGACAGCTATGTGATGGCAGACCTGCCCGATGGGGTCGGCATTGTCTCGGCGGTGCAGTGGGTCGGGCGCGCTAGGCTGAGCACGGCGGGCGATAGTACATTCAAGCGGCTGATTCATTATAACGAGACGGATTATACCGGTACAGCATTGGCGGTAGACGTCACGTATGCCTACAAGCAGGAGATTTTCGACACCGATCCGACCGGCACGGCCTGGACGGTGGCGAGCGTGAACGCGATTGAAGCGGGCATGGAGATCAGCTAGTGGTTGACCGGCTTATAACCCAGCTGCTGCTAGAGGCCGATCATAGCACGACGCGGCCGACGCGGCTCACCCAGCTGTTGCTAGAGGTGGACACGCGCCCGCCCGCCGTCATTCGGGCGTGTTACATCGTTGAGCTGACCCAGACCAAAGACGGCTATGAGCGCATCAGCCGCGTCTACCCCTACGGCGGCGGTGTGGGCATGGATCGCGTGACGCTGGCCAGCGCGACGGTGAGCGCAGCGGCCGGCTACACGATGGATACCACCAACAACTACCTGGAGTACGACGCCGCGCCCAGCCGCGTCGATGCCGTGGTGACCTGGGGCGACATCGGCAACCAGGATGATGAAAACGCCACCGACGCCGGCGCGAGCAACACGCTGTACTATGCGGCCTATAACCACCTGCGTAAGCGTATCGCTGCCAACGAGACGTACTCTATCCGCGTGGTGGGGCTGGATGATCCAGTCTCGCCAGGCGATACCGTGCGAGTCCAGTACCGGCGCTACGTAGACGGCGTGCTGGCGATCGACATAGACGATAGCGACTTGTGCGTACTGGAATCCAGCACCGAGATAGACGACCGGGGCGTGCGCACGGTGGCGATGCAACTGGCGACGGTGGACATGTGGCCTGCCAGCGACGCAAACATGGTAGTGGACATGCAACGGCGCATCACGTCGCTGGAAAAAGGCGGGGCGTCGCTGGGCATTGGGCGGGTGAGTGGCGGCGACGGCACGTCATCGGACCCGGGGTCGCTATCGGCGACGACGACCAACGAGACGTCGGACGGCATCCACACGCACGCGATCGACACAACCATAGCGCGGCTGACGGCCGGCACGGAAAGCCGTCTACCGTCGTTCGACGCGGCGGGGACGACCATCGAAGACTCCGCAATCGCCGACGGCGTGAGCGGCGACGTGCTGACCATCAGCGCGACACTCACCGCGGCCAGGGCGTTCACACTGCCAGACGCCGCCATGACGATCACCGGCGGCGGCACGCTGGCGCTGGGTGGCTATACGCTGACCGCGCCGGCAACGGGGACGGCCGCGCTGGCGACGGGTCTCGCGGGCGGGCAGACGGTCTACGGCGGCACGGCGGCCGACGACGACTTGACGCTAGAGAGCACATCGAACGCTACCAAGGGATACCTGCTGTTGCAGCCGAACGGCGGCAACGTGGGTGTCGGCATGGATACGCCCACCGAACAACTCCAGATCAAGACGGGCGAAAAAATCCTGCTCATCGAATCCGGCGTAACGGAAAACAGAATTGCCGGTAGCGGGATGGTGCTCAAGAATATTTATACTCTTGGCGTGTGGGCGAGAAGCCTGTTTTCGTACACGGATGACGACGATGCTGCCTATTTCTCTCTTGGAGCCCTCGGTAATGCACAGACGTTTACCAGGGCGTTTTTGGGGCCAGCATATAACAATACATGGCAAACGTGGAATTCAACACAGGTCATTATCAATGAGGAGGGTGCCGACAGTGATTTCCGTGTTGAGAGCGATACAAACGCGTATGCCTTCTTTCTCGAGGGCAGTAGCGGGAAAATAGGTATCGCTACAGGCGGCCCTACGGCACCAGTCGACCTAAGGACGGCAGCCGGGTTCACGCGCGCAATGCGAATCGGCCCGGCAACCACCACGCTCGACGACGGGGCATATATCGAGTTTACCTCATCCTCGTTGGATGCGTATGGTGCCCAGATTGGCGGGATCAGAGATGGGGCGTCTGGCAGCAACGCGCTGGTTTTCCGCACCGGTACGAATTCCCAAGCCGAGCGGATGCGAATAACAAATGCGGGACGGGTGGGCGTCATGGTCACTGCGCCGGGCGCGCAGCTCCACGTGGATCAGGCGAGCACCACGGGCGCGATACCGGTGCTCACGCTAGACCAGGCCGATGTGTCTGAGGAGTTCATGCGCCTAGTCGGCGCGTCGGCCGCTGACGACTCGCAGTCCTTGATCGACGCCGCCGACATGACAACGCCGGGGGCTATCGTGGGGTGGATCAAGGTATACGTAGAGGACGTGGCCGCCAGCGGCGCTATCACGGACGGCACCTACTTCGTGCCGTTCTACGCGGCGCCCACGGCATAGGGAGGGGACATGGCAACACTGACGCTGGGGATTGCTACGCTGAGTTCGAGCTTGACGGTGCCCGACGCCAACGCGCAGCGGGTACTAGAGGCGGCGTTCGCGCTGTTCCACCGGCACGAGGCGGATGCAACCTACACGCCACAGCAAAAGCTAGACTGGATCACACGGGTGCTGATACCACAGATGCTAACGGATAAGGCGCAACAGTACGAGGAGGTGGCGGCGATACGAGCGGCTAAGGAGCAACTGGCGGCGGACCCGGCGACGTTCACAGAGGGGGAAGAATGACACCCGAACAGGCATTAGCGTATCTGGACGAGATCGTGGCGCAGGTGAGCATGAACCGCGCACAGCACGTGCGGGCGCAGCAGGCGATAGAGACGTTGCGGGCGGCGCTTGACCCGCCGCGAGAGGCGCGGGCTCGCGTGTTGCCCGAGGCAGGGGCGAGGGGCGACTGATATGGCAACGCTCTACCACCCGCTCGGGCGCGGCGCCTGGCGCATCAGCCAGCGGTTCGGGGAGAACCCGGCCAACTATGCCGAGTATGGCCTGGCGGGGCACGAGGGCCTCGACTTTGGCGTGCCCGTCGGGACGCCGGTCTACGCTGCGCACGACGGCATGGCGATACCGGCCACGGGGCCAACCTACGGCGTGCAGGTCTGGTGCTACGGCGCTGGGCTGACCAGCGTCTACGCCCACCTAGAGGGCGTCGTGCTGGGCAACTCGGGCCAAGACGTGCGCGCGGGCGACCTGATAGGGTACAGCGGCAACACGGGGCGTAGCACGGGGCCGCACTTGCACTTTGGGCTGAAAGTAGCGGGCGAGTTTGTAGAGGGGTTCCGGGGCTGGGTGGACCCAGAGCCGTATCTGAGGGGGGAGACGATGACGCAGATTTGGATGCAGTGCCAGGGCCACAACTATGACTCGTGGGTGGTGGATCACGCGCGGCGGCTAGGCGGCGTCAAGCTGATCAATCCCCAGTATGGCGACTGGCGCAAGTTCTGCGACGCGGGCGTGCCGATCTTGGGCCGCATGGTGTGGCCCGAGGACAGCGACAAGGCCCATGTCGCCGACGGCGCGGCTGGGGCGGAAGCGTGGTTTGCCGACTTTTGGTCCACGGCGCGGCAGATGGGCGGCATCACGCTATGGGAGGGCCCTAACGAGCCGGCGATATGGGATGAGGGCAACGCGGCCGCGCTGGACGCGTTCACGGCACGCCTCGCGCATCTGTTTTATGACAACGGGCTGCGGCTGGTGGGCCTGAACTTTAGCACCGGGCACCCTGAGTTCGGATTGTGGCGCTGCTTTGGCGCGAGCCTTGCGGCTATGCCCTACATGGGTCGGCACAGCTATACGGTATCATCGCCGTGGTTTGATGCCGCCGACGTGTGGCACGCCTTCCGCCTAGAGCAGGACGTCAAAGCGATTCGCGGCGCGGGGTTCCGCGTGCCGCCGATCATCGTGGGCGAGACGGGCATCGACCGCGCGGGCGGGCCGACCACCGACGGCTGGCAGGCGCGCGGGGTGGACGCCAACACCTACACGACATTGCTAGCCCAGTATGCACTGCGCCTAGCAAGTCGCGTGCCCGAGGTGGTGGTGATCTCGCCGTTTGTGTGGCTGAGCACGGGCTGGCCCAGCTTTGACATTTACCGCGAGGCGTCGGCCCAGTTGGTCGAAAAGTGGCAGCCGGTGGCGTGCGACCCAGCCCCGTTGCCCGACCCTGAGCCGCCCGACTTGGGCTTGACGGTGGCCGAGCGCGTGCGCCTGGCGGCCTGGAACCTGCGCGGCGTGCCCTACAATCCCGACGCGGCGTTTGCCAAGTACGCGCGCGAGCACGGCCTGGGCGCGCCGCTAACGGTAGAAGCCTATGGTCAGGTCGAGGGCTATGCGCTACAAGCGTTCGTGGGTGGCGTCGCGTACGCCGCAATCGGGGACTGGGCTAACGTGAAGCACACAGATTGGTAGGCACCATGACTGACAACGGCGGGCGGCTAACGTACACCGACACCCTGGCGCGGCTTGACGAGCGGCTGAAAGGCGTCGAGAGGCGGCTAGACGAGCCCATGAAGTGCATCGAAGGCGCGCTGGTGGCCCAGCGGCTAGAGCAGGTGAGCAATGCGCTGAAAGGCCTTGCCTCCGTGCGAGAGGAAGATTATCGCAGCCTGACCGCCCACGAGCGGCGCATCCAGCGGCTAGAGGATGGGGTGCAAGTGCGCGTTGCGCGCATCGCCGTCATCGCGGCGACGGTTGGCGGGGTGGTGACGCTGTTGGGGCAGATCATAGCGCAGGTGTTATAACGCATCGCGTATAACGCGAAGCAAGAATTGACCCGATTCGGTTCACTCACGACGAATTGATCCGTAGCGGTTCACAAGGGGGGCATTCTGACTAGCGCATGGTCGGCAGCAGAGACGGCGTGGTTGCAGGATATGGTATGCGCGGGGCTAGACTCCGCCGAGATAGCGGAGCGGTTCGCAGAGAGGGGGATCAAACGGACGCAAAAGGCGGTCCAGCGCAAGCGGGAACGCGAGACGCGCAAAGACCCGATGGGCTGGCACGCGATGGTCGCGCCCGCGCCCAAGTGCGCACCGCGGTTTGACCAGCCCGCCAGAGTCGAGGCGACGCGGGCGTTGACGATCTTTGACGTACACGCGCCGTTTCACGACGCTGATTGGGTCAACTGGTGCGTCGGCACGGCGTTGCGGTTCGGTTGCGACACCTGCATCATCGGTGGCGATCTGGTGGACTTTGCCGCGTTCTCTAAGTGGGGCCGCCAAGAGCGCGTCGAGGCCGAGGACGAGATTCGCACGGCGCGGCAGATCGTGAGGGCATTGGCGCAGAGCTTTGCCACCGTGGTGTATGGCGCGGGCAATCACGAGATGCGCTTACCGCGCATCACTGGCAACCTGCTAGAGCTGCGCGATGCCATGGAGATGTTCGTCAACGACCGGAACGTGATCGTCTCGGACTATCACTTTTCGATTCTCGTGAGTGCGGGAGTAGAGTTTCAGATCGAACACCCGAAGAACTCCAGTTCGATCCCGGCGCGCGTGCCGACCAAGCTGGCAGAAAAGTACCATCGCCACATTCTCGCAGGCCACGGGCACCTGTGGGGCAAGGCACGCGACATAAGCGCCACGTACTGGGGCGTTGACGTGGGGGTGTGTGCCGATCCTGAGCGGCTGGCGTATAATACCAAGAGCCACAGCACCAGGCCCATGATGAATCAGGGCGCTGCGATGGTGCTGGACGGCGTACCGTTTTTGCTGGAGCCGGCGACTCGCGCGCTGGTAGACCGTCTCGTTTTGCAAGACGTAAAGTAGGAGGCAACATGACTGAGCTACGTGAGATTCTGGTGTGGGTGACCACGGCTGGCGCGGGCGTGCTGGCATACTGGTTGGTCGAGGAGGTGGCCTGGTTGGCCCAGCTTGCCCCCAAGGCCAAGCGGTTCGCATCGTTTGGGTTGACGGCGATCCTCGCCCTGGCGGCGTGGGGCGTGCAGCTAGTCATGGCCTACGCGGAGACGCCCGTTGGCTGGCGCGCGTGGGTCGAGGCCGTGGTGGCCATTGTGGCGGCGGCCATCGTCGTGGCGCAAGGCGTCCACGGCGCGCGCGACCTGGCGCCCGTGCGCTACTAACCAACAGCATACTACCTCCCCCCTCCCCGCCCTGGCAGGTGTGGTCACCCCCGCCCGCCTGCCAGGAGCGGGACTTTTGCTATTCTGCAATTCGCCGCAATTCCGCTGCAATCCCAAGTTTGTGCGGAACCATCACAAGACGTTGGTCGCGCAATGCAGCAACTTGCCATATCTGGCAACCTACTACCACGATATGTTCGTGCCGCCACCATGTGTGCAAAACGTTACGGGTAGCGTTATGATCTGCGCACATCACGAACATTCACAAAATCTTCACAATTCCTTCACAATTGACCCTTGACACCTAGCACGCTAACTGCTATTGTCAAGGCAGGATAGAGGGACGCAGAGGGGGTAACATGGACAACGTCGGCTGGCAGATGGTCGAGGGGTGCTGGGAGCCACTCCCGCACGAGGACCGCGTGCCCGAGGGCGGCGCGTGCGAGTGCGGCGAGGATCGGGTGGACTATCTTGTATGGGATGACGACTGCGAGGTCGTGACCTGCACGAGCTGTGGCGCGGAGTACGTGCCGGGGGAGGTAACATGACCAAGCGCCACCCGCGTTCATTCCATTGCGGGCCACGGACCGTGACGCAGATCGAGGAGCTGGCCGCGCTGTTCGGCGGCAACAAGTCGGAGGTGATTCGGATGTCGGTGGACAGAATGTGGCAGGCCGAGATCGGCCACGAGCGGCAGATGCAGCGCGAGGCCAAAGAGGACGCGCTGGCCGAGGACGCCAAGGCCGAGGCGGAGGCGCTGAATCACGACGCCTGGCCGACGCAGACCATCCGCACGCTAGAGGAGCTGGCGGCTATCAGCGACGCCGACTTGTGGGCGCAGTTCTGCGGCGACATGACGCCCGAGGACGCGGCCGAGTGGTTCGCCTGCCCGCAGGATTTTGACTCGGCGGGCACGGGCTGGGTCGCCAACGGGGACATCGCCGAGGCCGTGAACGAGCGGCTGTGGGCGATGCGAGAGGACCGCTAGAATGTCGTGCAGATCGGCGCGAAAATCCTTGACACCGCCGCGCCGGTCTGCTATTATTGTGGTGGGGCAGATGATGGCCGCCCCGAGAGCGCAAAGAGGACCCCGATGACAATCAAGGTTGTGAGCAGAGAGCAGCTACCGAGGTCCACCGCCTCATCAGCGGGAATGGGTTCCTCCCTCGGTAGCTGCTTTCTGTCCATAAGTGGGCAGCGAGCCGCCAGGCGTATGCGCGCACACAGTCCGGGGCATTCAGGCGTGTGTGTGCATGTCTACCCGGCCTGCTCGAATGGGGCCTCGGGCTGTTGCCCCGCCAGCCCGGATAAACGTTCGCTGGTAGACTCTGGCGGCTCGTTGCGTACCAGCAACTGCGTCTGCGCGTGGTGTGGCTGCGAGCTGCCGCCAGTGGATGGCATCGCGGCGGGGGAAGTGACCCACGGGATATGCGCGGAGTGCTTTGAGCGCGAGATGGCGAAGATCCAGGGGGACAACGATGGAACGCAATGAGCTTGAGGCGATTCTGGCGAGACACGCCCGGTGGTTGGCATATGGCGAGGGTTCGCTGGCCAACCTGCGCGAGGCCAACCTGCGCGGGGCCGACCTGCGCGGGGGCCGGGGCGTGCTGGCGTAGGGAGGCATAATGAACGAGTACGAAAAGGCGTTGGCGCGGGCCGAGGGCGAGATTGTGCGAGCGGCGGTAGCGCTGATGCGCACCATGCCCGCCGAGGATCCGATTCTTGTCGCGCTGATGGACAAGGACTGGCGCGACACGGCTTCCAAGTGGGTCGAGTTGGTACGGGCCGTCCACGAGCTATGGGAGGTTTAGCATGGCAATGTCACGCAAGCATGATGGCTGGGATAGTCGCGTCGGTATGCGGCGCGAGGTGACGTCGCCGCAGGTGTTGCGCGATGCGTGGCTGTTCGTACGCGACTTGGTAGCGACGTTCGCGCTGTGCTGGGCTGTGGGGCTGGTGGTGTGGCTGCTCGTGCAGGCGGTGAGGGGGTAGCATGAAACCCGAGTCTGGCGCGACGGCCTGCTACGTCGCTGGCATGTGGGCGGGGTTGACGCTCGGCGCTATCGCGGGTACCATCCTGGCACTCGACGGCGCTACCTGGCACCGCGTCTGGCAGCTGGCGGCGTGTGGTGCTTACCTGGGCATGGGAGTGATCGCGTTTTTCATGGCTCTAGCAAGGGAGGGGCAAGATGACGACGACGATTCACGAGGACGCGATGTGGTGGCCGGCCGAGATGGTACGGGATCGGCAAGAGGCTGAGCGCGCCGAGATTATGCGGCGGCTGAACGACGCCTATGCCAAGCTGGAGGCGCGGCGATGCATCGAAGAGGAACTGGCATGGGCCGAGCACGAGAACGGGGGAAAGCATGTCTGAAGAACGAGCTGTCTACAAACCGACTGATGGCGACCTGCTAGAGAGTGTGGTTATGGGCGGCGATTTAGGCCGTCTCACACCAGAGCAGCGGCTCGCCTACTATCACAAAGTCTGTGAGAGCATGGGGCTGAATCCACTCACGCAGCCGTTTCAGTATATCAAACTTCAGGGGCGCCTCACGCTGTACGCCACACGCGCGGCAGCCGACCAGCTCCGCAAGCTGCATGGGGTGAGTATCAATAAGCTGGACGTGGACCTGGCTGGCGAGATGGCCGTGGTGACCTGCGTCGGCAGCGACAACACTGGGCGCAGCGATACGGACGTGGGCGTGGTACCACTCAAGGGTCTGTCTGGCGACAACCGCGCCAACGCCGTGCTAAAGGCCGTGACCAAGGCCAAGCGGCGGCTGACGTTATCGCTGTGCGGGCTGGGCTGGCTGGATGAAACCGAGATCGAGACCATCCCCGACGCGCAACCCGTCACCGTTACCAAGGCGGGCGAGATTGCCGATCCGGAGCCCGAGCGCAAAGACGAGCCGAAGCCGCCCGTCCATTGGATTGACGCGGTAGACGGCCAGAATCGCCCTATCCGCAATCGCTTCTGGACCTGGACCGGCAGCCTGGGGCTCACCAACAAAGAGGTCCACGAGGCGCTTGGCTGCGAGAGCGTGAAAGACTATCCTGGCACAATGGATGATGCCAAGGCGCTGATCGATCTGTATGTGGAGGTAAAGGCCAAGGGCGAGACCGGCGACGCGGACGCGGCGACTGAGGACGCGCTACCGTTCTAGGGGGTGCTATGAGAACCGATCCTGTTACATGGAGCGCCGAGGCCGAAGAGGCCCACCGCGAAGCCCAGGGGCGCCGCCGTGGGGAGCAAGGCGCTTGGGAGCGCGGGCCGACGGTGGCGGACGGGAAGCTAGTCATCCCAAGCGACTTTTACAATGCGCGCGCCAGCGGCGTTTATAAGCGCCTCGGGATGCGCTATGATGACATCGGCAAGTGGTGGCACCGCGACATCACGGTGCCGTTCAAGGGCCGCGTCTACAGCGCCGACGCGTGGCTGCGAGCCGCGCGCAAGGCGTACAAAGAGGTCTGGCCCACGTGGGATCCGCAAGAGGGGGCATCATGAACATGACGATGAGCGCGTCTCGGTGCCCGCTGGGTGGCGAGTGTGGCGGCACGGGCTGGGTGTGGTATAGCGCACGCAACGGTCCAGACGAGTTTGAGCCTGCCAGATACGAGGCGTGCGAGTGCAACCCACATGGCCGTGGTATGCCTGGCGAGCTGATGAATTATCTTGCCACGCCCCCGGTGCATATGGGGACACTGCCCGAGCCGTTTTGAGTTGGCGATTGACACGCCTGCCGCCCGCGCGTATAATGGTTGTGCGCGGTGCCCTGGCAAGGCACGACAAAGCCGCGCGAGGAAAGAGAGACATGAATCGGTTATCTATCAGATACGAGCACGTGGCTGGGGCCGCTGCGGATGCCTTCCGTGGCGGAAGTCTCTCCCCCAGCCACGTGCTCGTTTTTGCTAGAAAGGGATAAGAGAGCGTGAGCAGAGGCAGCGCGTGGTGGACGCCCGTATACGAAGGGCTTTTTGACGCCAAGCACTGCCAGGCGATGGGTCAAGCTATCTGGCTTTATGGATGGATTCTCATGCGGGCACATGCAGCACAACGGAGAGGGTCTGTGGCGTATAACCATGATGACGCCGCCGTTGCGCTATGTGTGTCGCGCAGCACAGTGCGCAACTGGTTCCGCACACTCCAAGAGCACGGGTATGTCAGTACACGCGCCAGGCACCCCTACCACCTAGAAGTGGCGGTGTCGAACTGGCGCCCCGTTGAGGAATGGCGTGACGCTAGGCAGTTGGGAGAAGGCCCAAAGTTTGACACTCATACCCGTGACGGGCCCAGTGAGTGTCAGAGTGAGTGTCAGAGTCAGTGTCAAGATGCTGACACCCTATCTATATCTATAAAGCTAGAAAGCTATCTTTTCCCTACGGGTCGCAGCGGCGACGGGCCGCAAACGCTATCCGAGCTGTTTAGAGCCGTTTGGGAAAAGCTCCGCGATAGCACCAACTATCCTGCCGAGCTGCGCCACATATACGCGCTGTGTTTTGGCGATGCTGGTGTGCCCTCGTTTGGGATGCTCGGAAGGGTTGCCAAGGCTGTAGGCGGGGCGGGTAGGCTGGCCGAGATCATGTGGCAGCTGAGCTCCAAGCCACCAACCGGGGATGTGATGGCCTATATTCTGGCAGCCTATGGGCGCAAGAGGCGGGGGGCAAAGGCGAGCAAGGCTGAGCGGCAAGAGGAAGCCGACGCGGTTATTGAGCGGTTCCTAGCAGGGGGAAACTGATGGCGACAAAGGAAACCATTGCCAAGGCGGTTCGGCTGATTCAGGAAAACTGGGCAGACCGCGAATTCAACCTAGAGCTGCAACTGCGCCTCTTTGAGCGGATGCTCATGGACCTGCCAGACGAAGCGGTGTTGGCGGCGGTGGCTCAGCGCGTTGCGGCAGATAATCCCTTCCTGCCCCGCGTTGGGGAGATCCGCCAAGCGGCGATCGACATTGCCAGCGGTGCCGACGCGGTGCTGCCAGCGCCCGAGGCCTGGGGCCAGCTGCTACGCTGGATACGGCGCTTTGGCGGCGGCTACAAAATCTGGACGGCGGAGGGGCCGATGGATCCGCCAGCATTGCCGCCGCTGGTGAAAAAGGCCGCCGACGCGGTGGGCGGGGTGAGCTACATCGGCATGAGCGAGAATCGGGCCGCCGACCGCGCGCGATTCATCGAGGCGTATGACATTTTCGTGCAGCGTGAGCGGTCGCGCATTGGGATGCTGCCAGAGGTGAGGGGGGCACGGCGGGCGTTGGCGGCTGAGCGAGCGCGGTTGTTAGGCGACGGGAAAGAGGGGGCGTGATGAATCGAAGGGGGCGCGTGAATAGTGTTATCTGCGTATTGGCAGCGCTGGGAGAGCCACAGAATGCTGTATCGTTCGTGCGCGAGGATGGTAGCCTACGATATTTTGAGGGGGTTTCGAGGGCATCTATAAAGCGTCTGCACTCCCGTATCAGTGGCACATGGGCGTCGATGGGCCATAACGGAGCTGCATACATTTACGAAAACGGCTGGCAATGGCACCGAGAATACACGATACATGGAGATGTGGGGCGAGATATATCTGAGAGGGATTGGCAATGAATCGCAGAGATTTTCTAGCGGGCGCGGGGGCGACGGCTCTTGGCCTGGCGGTGCCGCAGCTGTACCTGCCGCACGTTGTGGCGCGGCCGCCAGTGCCGACACCAACGCTCACGCCGGCGCCGAGTTATGAGCCGCTTACCAAGGGCGCCGTCATCATCCGCGCATCGGCGGACGTGGCGACGCTGGGCGCTTCCTGGTGGTACAGCTACACGCTGGGGGCAACCTACGACGCGCCTGGGCACGTTGCCATGCTGCGTGACCCCGGCATCTACCATGCAGGCACCTGGCGCGACCTGCCGCACGGTGCGACGGTGCTGTTTTACAATGAGCCAAACTGCGCCGACCAGATGCACGGCGATGTGCTGAGCCCGTACGACGTGGCGCGCCACCTCCGCGCGGTGACGCTACAGCGGCCAGACCTGCGCATCGTGGGGCCAGCGCTGTTCACGGCGTGGGATGCGTGCGAGTGGTACGACCATCACCTGTTGGAAGCGTACCACGACCTCTACGGCGTCGGCAGCTGGCCGTGTGTTGCCAACGCGATCCACAGCATCCAGGGCACGACGGCCTGGCATGTGGACCGCATCCGCTGGGTCATGGACATTTACGACCAGCACGGGTATGGCGAGACGCCAGTGTGGGTGACGGAGTACATGGGCGGGCCGTGGTGGGACTATGAGAGCCAAGCGACCATCGCGGCGGGCGTGTGGGAGTGGATGGCCGAGCAACCGCGCATCGAACGCGCGTGCTGGTTCCCTGCGCGGTGGTCAGATTCGTGGACGGATCCAGGCGGCGTTGGGTGGCTCGACCAGCGCCTGCTCGACGACGATGGCGAGTTGACGGTGGCAGGCGTGGCGTATGCGGCGCTAAGGGGGACATGATGGGTGAGTCAGTCTATCAAGTCCAGGGGCGATATGGCAACGAGTGGGTTGACGTGCTGATCCAGTGGGCGGATGGCGAGGACAATCTCGTCGAGATTGATCCGCTAACACAATGCCTCTGCACGTGGCCGGGCTCTAGTGAGGAGATAGAAGAGAGGCATCTGCGCGCGCTGGCGCTGCTAGGCGCGGCGGTAGCGCTGGCGCATCACGGCGACGACAGTCTGGTGACAAGCGAGACATACTGGCCCGATGGCACGCGTTGCGTGCGGTTGCCGCAAGACGTGCCGCAATGGGTTCGCGACGAAATCATGCGGTTGGTGCCGGAGGAGGTATCGTGAGCGAACACGAGCCGTGCCCGTTTTGCGGGCGGGCATCAGCCTTGTCGACGGTGCAGCACGCTAGTTTTGCAAGGCGTAGCCAGGCGCTGTGTCTGGCGTGTCTAGCGGCCGGCCCGTCGGTGCCCTGGTGGGAGTTTGATGTGGAGGGCGACCATCTGAATGACTTGCAGGCGGCGGACATTGAGGCCGAGTGCTGGCGGCGGTGGGATAAGAGAGTGGGGGGGGTATCGTGTATCAAGCAGTAACAATTCTCGGCAATTTGGGTAGCGATCCAGAGTTGCGACGGACTCCCGACGGCACGCCGGTGACGTCGTTTAGCGTAGCGGTCAACAAGCGGTGGACCACCAAGGACGGGCAGCAGGGCGAGAAGACCGTTTGGTTCCGCGTGACGGCCTGGCGGCGGCTGGCGGAGACGTGTGCGGAGTATCTGGGCAAGGGCAGACTCGTGCTAGTCGAGGGCGAGATGCAGGAGGCGCGGGCGTATCAGGGCAAGGATGGCGAGTGGCGGGCCAGCTTGGAGCTGGTGGCGGATACCGTCAAGTTCGTCGGCGGGCGTGAGGAGGGTGGTACCACCAGCGGTACCACCAATGGTACCATTAGCGGGGCGGACATCGCTATGGTGGCCGACGATGAGGTGCCGTTCTGATGACTACGGCCTATGCACTGGATGGATCGTGACTCAATCCGATCTTGAGGCCGCGTTCGCGTTTCAGCTCCGCGTCGCTGGGTTGCCAGACGCGGAGCGGGAGTACATGTTCGCGCTGGAAGCCATGGGGCGGCGTTGGCGCTGGGACTTTTGCTGGCCCGACGCGATGCTGGCGGTGGAGCTGCAGGGCGGCGTCTGGGCGCGCGGCAGACACTCGCGCGGCGCGGGCTATATTGCGGATTGCGAAAAATCGAACGCCGGGACTCTCTTGGGTTGGCGACTGCTGCGTTTCACGCGCGAGCAGGTAGAGAGCGGGTACGCGCTGGAGTGCGTGGAAAGAGCAATGGGAGGGGACTGATTGTCATGACGGATGATAGGGCAACCAAATTCCGTGATCAGATGGGGTGGCCCCGAAAATGGTCGTCATACCGCCTAGGCGGTCTGACGCTCGGAGTTGCGTGGATGGGAAGCAGAACATGGGACGCATGGGCTCATGTCGTGGAGGGCCAGGGCGAGGCGCGACTAGACATGGGAATGCTAAGATTGTGGGTTATGTGGGGCAGCAATGACGCATGACGTAGCCGCCCTCCTACTCGCCGCTGGCCTCGTGACCATGCCGTGCGTGGTGGGCCAGATGGCGCGCGAGCGCGGCGTGGACGTGGGGCGCGCGCTGGCGACCGTCACGCTGGAAAGCGCGTGGGATGCCGACGCCGTGGGCGACAACGGTCTGGCGATTGGATTGTGGCAATTCAGGGGGCGTGATAGCAGCAACACGTGGGCATGGCTGTGCGGCGTCACGGGACATCCCGAGTGGGCCGACGACGCGAACCGGCGCGATCCGGTGAAAACGACGATCGTAGCGTTGGACGCGATTGCGCTTGGTTATGGCGAGCACTGGCGCGGATGGATAGAGGCGGGGCAGAGAGAGGACGGGTGGACGTGGGTTCGGTGAAAGAGAAAGCGCTGATCGTGACGATCGTACTGATGAACCTGCTTAGCATCGCGGGCCTGTTCGCCGTGGTAGCCTACGCGCTGTGGTTCCTGGCAGAGAGGGGGATACTGTGAACCGCAGCGGGTCAATTGTGGGCGAGTGAACCAAAATGGGACAAGGAGGCAACGGTGACTGAGGCAGAGGCGATTGTTATGGCCGCGGAGCTATTGTCACGCGGGATGGCGGCGGTGGTGATCGGTCATACCCTGTTGATGGTCTTTGTGATCTTGATGACAAGGGGCCGCCGATGACTGAGGGCTATGACTATCGCGAGCACCTGGCCGAGATCAAACGGCTGAAACGGCGGTACAGCAAGGCCGACACCTGCGCGGCGTGTGGCGTGATCCGCGAGCTGCTACCTGTGGGGCCGCTGGAGCCTGCCGACAACGGCGTGTGCTGTGTGGGGTGCTTAGCCGAGTATCCCGAGCTGTGGGATATGGACCGCGACGGCGTCCGCGTGTGGCTATGGCAGCATTGGCGCGTCTCATACGGCCACGGCAGGCCCGAGCAGCAAGCGGCGTCGGTGGCGCGGGCGTGGCTGCGAGTGCAGGCGCGTCGGGGGCGCGTGGGCGCGAGCATGGCCGACGTGGCGGCGGCAGCGTACGGGCTGACCAGGCCGTCGCGGGACAGGTTGCGGAAGTACGCCGCGGGGTTGGGGGGATGATGAACGAGCAAACGGTGTGGCTGTATGGATACGGGCCTGTCCGCAAGAGGTGGATCATCTACGGCGTAGAGGGGTCGCGCGCGGAGGCTATCCGAAAACTGATACCGCTCTGGGCGCGCAGCAAGCCGGGTGGCCCTCGGTTTTGGGTATGCCCAATGGTAGTCGGGGCGGACGCGCAAAAGTGGTCAGAACACTGGGCGAACAGCGAGTCGTGGTCTCGGGGCGATCGGCCCCAATGACCTACTGGCAGAGCGGTGACGTGAGAGACAAGGGAGATGATATGGGTTATCAGTATCAACTTTTGCCCGACTTGACCCGTGACGAATATGCGACGCTCAAGGCCGACATTGCCAAGCGCGGCGTTTTGGTGCCGGTAGAGTACGACGAGGCCGGCGCAATCTTGGACGGCCATCATCGCGTAAGGGCCTGTCGGGAGCTAGGCATTGCGGACTGGCCGCGCGTCGTGCGCGATGGCATGACAGAGCAACAGAAACGCGAGCATGTGATTCGGCTGAATCTGGCGCGGCGGCATCTGAACGAGAGCCAGCGAGCGATGGTAGCGGCGAAGCTAGTGAACGCCCCGGCGCATCGGCCACAAGAAAGTAGATCAATTGATCCACTTATCACACAACCCGAAGCGGCTGAGCTATTGAACGTCTCTGTACCATCGGTGAAGCGCGCTCGCGTCGTGCTCGAGGAGGCGCCGCCAGAGATGGTCGAGAAGGTGGAGCGCGGCGAGATGGCTGTGAGCCGGGTGGCAAAAGAGGTCCGGCGCGAACAACAGCGAGAGCGCAACCGCGCGCTGGTAGAGCAAACATCGCCTCCTGAGATTGTGGCCCCAGAGACGCGGTTTGTTACCATCGTACTAGACCCGCCGTGGGACTGGGGTGACGAGGGCGACGCCGACCAGTTTGGGAGAGCGCGTCCGACCTATCACACGATGGGTATAGACGAGGTACGGGCGCTGCCCGTGGGCGATCTAGCGGCAGACAACGCGCATCTCTATCTGTGGATCACTAATCGCTCGCTCCCCAAAGGCTTTGACCTGCTAGAGGCTTGGGGGTTCCGCTATGTCACGATGCTCACTTGGTGCAAGCCACACTTTGGCATGGGCAACTATTATCGGGGGAGCACCGAGCAAGTATTGTTTGGCGTCCGTGGCTCACTGGGGCTGCTAAGGCACGATGTGGGGACATGGTTTGAAGCACCGCGTGGCGACAAGCATAGCGCTAAGCCAATCGCGTTCTATGAGATGGTAGAGACGTGTAGTCCCGGCCCATGGCTAGAGATGTTTGCTAGAAGCGAGCGGCCTGGCTGGCGGGCGTGGGGGGCGGAAGCGTGAGATATTATGACTTTGCCGAACGACTAGAGTGGTCGGAAGGATTCTTGGACGGCGGCATTGCGCGTGTGCTTCAAGATCGAATCCCTGGATGCTACTCGGTGGAAAAGGCATCAGAGGCGGGAGACCGCGCTGGGACAGATTATTGGGCCTTGCGTCACAAATTGCCGTCACTATCGATAGACGTCAAAGTACGCAGTACCGATTGGGCTGTGCGTGGCGAAGATGACTTGGCGCTAGAGACATGGAGCGTTGTCGACAAAAAGCCTGGATGGACGCGCGACGACGGCAAGCGCACTGATTATGTGCTCTGGTATTGGACAGATACCGGGCGGTTCGTGCTAATATCATTCCCCGCTCTATGTCGCGTGTTTGGTTGCTATTGGTCAGAGTGGCGCAAGCAATTTAAGAGCGCAAGGCAACAGTCTGGCGGATGGCAAAGCGAGTGCGTGTTTGTGCCGCGCGAGCTGGTGCTTGAAAAGCTAAAGGCCTGGTCGAATGGCATAGCGCTATAACAGGAGGTGACGCCTGACCACACACATACAGATCGAGCGGGCGGACATGCGCGTAGACCTGGAGCGGGCGACGGCGCAGCTCACGACCAAGCAGAGGACGGCGCTATGGCTGTGGGCGGTGTGCGGGTGGACGCAAGCCGACATCGCTGAGCGGCACGGGGTAGGGCAGCCTGCTATCTCTATGAGGATACGACGGGCGCGGGAGACTCTAACGGGCGAGACGTGATAATCTCGCCCGCTTTTGGTTAGTAAGGAGTAGAGAGGTAGACTATGCGCCCACGCTGCGCTATCTGCGATAGGCCAATCAGCCCGCCTTGGTGGGTATGCAACACCTGCGAACTGCGATATGGGCTGACTGGCGACTATCGGGACTGGCCTGCATGGGCGCAAGCGCTGGTGGCATCCGAGAAGCGCAACCGCCGCCGCCCCGAGGTGATCCTGGTGGGCGGCATCGCGGAGCTTGAGCGGCTGTGTGATCGAGACAGTTGATGTGGCGGGGCTCTGGTGAGCGCGCGGGCGAATGACCAGCGCGGGTTCGATTCCTGCCCCGTCACCTGAGCGCCCAGACGCGGGTAGACCTGGTACCCATCGGCCTCGTGCCGCGTGGCGCTCTTGGCTCGCCGCCACCGCGTACCGAAATCACGCCTGTACGGCGTAGTCGCCGTGAAACTCGGCTAGGACGCGGGGTGGCGGGCGCTATTGCAGAAAGCGGAACAGCGCCGGGGGTTATTGCAAAAGTGGCCCAAAGTGATAATAAGGTTGGCCGACCCGTCTCGCGCGCCGAGGCGCTAGAGATTGCGCGCAAGGCCATGGATGACGCCGAGCGTGCTAGGAAAGCGCTGGCGTTGCTCGATTCATGGCGTGCCGAAGCTGCCAGCCACGAGCCGCGCGAGTGCGTGGAGCTGGTGTGCGCCAACGCCGGCAAGTTGTCGCCGGAAGCTGTGGACGCGCTGATGGTGGCCGAGTGGTGGCTGGCCGACCGCTTCCCGTGGCTGGACGTGAGGCTGAGGATGGGGGACGAGTGAGCGACGCTATCACGTTCGAGGCCGTGATACCATCCAATATGTCGGCACTGCGCATTCACGGCGAAAGCGGGATGCGCATCACGCTGGACGTTGACGAAACCAACCTGCCCGAGGCGCTCAAGCTGGTGCTGTGGCGCGAGCGGGTGTTACGAGTGACGGTAGAGCCTGTAGGTGGCGATGGAAGAGCTGAGCAAGGAAAATCCAGGACTATCCATATCTGACCAGCTGGCGTCCGCGCTCGCCCAACTGTCGACAGACCAGATCAGATTCGTGGTGGCGCGCCAGGAATGTGCTACCGACAAAGAGGCAGCGGAGGCCATCGGCATCAAGCCTGACACAGTGTACCACTGGCCCGATGCGGTCAAAGAGGCCGTACGCCTGATGGCGAGCGACGGCATTGTGGTGGCGACACACGTCCGACGGCGAAACCTCGCCAAAGCGATGTTGGCAAAGGTCGCCGGCTTGGATTCTATGGACGAGAACGTGAGGCAGCGCGTCGCTACCGAGATCATCGAATGGGAGATGGGCAAGGCCAAGCAGCCGATTGACCAGCACACCGAGCATAGCGGCTCCGTCGTCGTGGTGAGTTGGGATGATGCCACAACGCCGAGTGAAAATTGATGCCAACCCACACGCAGAGCAGGCCATCGTGCACGAGCACCCCGCCAGATTCAAGGTGCTGGCGTGTGGCCGCCGGTGGGGTAAGACGCGCTTGGGGGTCAACGAGTGCCTAGACGTGGCCAGCAAGGGCGGGCGCGCGTGGTGGATCGCCCCGTCGTACAAGATGAGCGAAGTGGGCTGGCGGCCGTTGCGCCAGCTTGGGGCGCGTATCGGCGCGGAGATCCGCCGCGTGGATCGCCAGGTGATTCTGCCTGGCGGCGGCGAGGTGCAGGTGCGTTCGGCCGACGACCCGCAGAGCCTGCGCGGCGAGGGCCTGGACTATGTGGTGATCGACGAATGCGCGTTCGTGCCCGAGGACGCGTGGATCGAGTCACTGCGCCCGGCGCTATCGGATCGCCTTGGCAGGGCGATGTTTATCTCGACGCCCAAGGGCATGAACTGGTTCTGGCGTGCGTGGCAGCGGGGCCGAGGCGACGACGCCGATTGGCGGTCATGGGCGTTCCCCACCAGTGGCAACCCGTATATCAACAAGGGCGAAATCAAGGCGGCCAAGGACCTGCTCCCAGAGCGCGTGTTCGCGCAGGAGTATCTGGCGCAGTTCCTGGACGACGCTGGCGGCGTCTTTCGCCGTGTTATGGACGCGGCTACGGGTACCGAGCAGGCGCCCGAGGCTGGACACCAGTACGTCGTCGGCGTGGACTGGGGCAAGTCGAACGACTTTACGGTGCTCACGGTCTTGGACGCGGCCAGCAAAACAGAGGTGTACTCTGACCGATTCAACCAGATCGACTATGCCGTACAGCGGGGCCGCCTGATGGCCGTATGCGAGCGGTACAGCCCGACGGCCATCATCGCCGAGAGCAACGCAATGGGCGAGCCGATTATCGAGCAGCTACAGCGCGACGGGTTGCCTGTGACGGGGTTCACGACCACCAACGCGACCAAGGCGGCAGCCATCGAGGCGCTAGCGCTGGCGTTTGAGCGGAGCGATATCACCATCATCAACGATCCGACCACGGTTGCCGAGCTGCAGGCGTATGAGCTGGATCGCACGCCGTCTGGCATGGTCAAGTATGGCGCGCCCGAGGGGATGCACGACGACTGCGTGATGGCGTTGGCGCTGGCGTGGCAAGGGGTAGAGGACAGCGGGCCACTCCTATTATGGAGCGAGGAATGAACAAAGACTTTGTGTTCGTGGCCAAGTCCAATGCCCTCAAGTCGGGCGCGGTCTCTATGAACGCCGTCGATTGGCAGACGATGTTCGGCGGCCTAGAGAAGGAGTCGCTAGACGAGCACGAGGCGTTCCAGGTAGTCGCGTGGGTGTCGCGCTGCGTGAAACTACGCGCCAACGCACTCGCGGCTGTGCCAGCGGTCGTTTACGGCGGCAAGGGCGAGGACGCGGAGGTCGTCGAGTGGGAGTTCGCCGATTCGCTGTATGACATGCTATGGATGACCGAGGCGACGTTGCAGCTATACGGCGCCGGATACTGGTTGCGCGAGCGCAACATGGTCAAGGACAAGGGGTTCCGCTGGCTGGCGCCCGCGACCATCAAGCCGAAATATACCGCCGACCGCGGCCTGGACTATTTCGAGCGCCGCGTGCCCAACAAGCCGCCCATCCGGTTGGAGCCGGTCGAGGAGCTGCTGTACGTCTGGGAGCCGAACCTGGAGGCCGAGGTAGGGCCAGGCAAGGGCTGGGTGAGCGTGGTGCTCACCGAGGGCGGCGTGGCCCAGGCGCAGAACCAGTTCGCGGCCGGGTTCTTCGAGCGCGGCGCGATTCCGGCGGTGCTGCTGAGCGTTGAGGGCAACCCGCCACCCGAGGAGCTAAACCGCCTCCAGCAATGGTGGCGTCGGCTGCTACAGGGCAACCGCAAGGCGTGGGAGACGGTGGCGGTGAGGGCCACGGTCAAGCCGGAGGTCATCGGCTACCCGACCGACCAACTGGCGATGCCCGAGCTGATGGACATTGTGCGTTCGCAGATTGCCGTGGCCGCCGGTGTGCCGCAGACGATGCTAGAGGACGCGGCCAACTATGCCACGGCCAAAGAGCACCACCAGGCGTTCTATACCGAGACCATCGTACCAGAGGCCATCCGCGTCGAGGCGTGGCTGAATCGCCAGCTATTCGAGCCGCAAGGCTTGCGCATCGTGCTGGACTGGCAGTCGCTGGACATCTTCCAAGAGGACGAAGCCGAACGCGCCGGCGCATTGCGCGAGATGGTGGCCGCGGGCGTGCCAGTGGACCTAGCTATGGAAATGCTGGGCATGGACCTGCCCAACAACATGACCTATGACGAGCTTAGGGCCAGGCTGGAGGTGGCGGCCGAGCAGCGGGCCGAGCGTGCGCGCGAGACGGCCGAGGCCAACGCGGCGGCCAACACCGACAACCAGGGGCGGCCCGAGATTGCGCTACCGCAGCCGCCGACGCGGGCCTACCCGCCGCAACAGCGCGAGGAGTTGCGCCGCTGGCAGCGCAAGGCGTTGCGGGCCGTCAAGGACGGCAAGGGCGGCGGCGTTAGCTTTATCACCGACCAGGTGGCCGAGGACATTCAATCGGCGGTACGCGATCGGCTGGCGATGGCCGCCACCGAGGAGGAGGTGAAAGCGGCCTTTGAGCCGCCCTTTCGCGACGACGAAGCAGCCGCGGCGTATCCGTAGCAATGGGGAGCGCGATCCCAACGCCAAGGACAAGGACCTTGCCGAGGCCGAGTTGCTAGACGTGCTGATTCGGCGGCTGCGCGCCCAAGGGCGCGACGTGATGCGGATATTGGGTGACCCGCCGGACCTTAACAACCTAACGGCCGAGTTCTGGGCCAGCGAGCACGGCAAGTTGGTGGCGGACCTGCGGCCTCGTGTGGAGCGCATGGTGCTGGCATCGATTGAGGGCGCTGGCCAGTACGTGCCCGTGGTGTGGGATATACCCGTCATCGCGCGCGAGGCGGTGGCATGGGCACGTAGTTACACGACAGAGTGGCTGGCCGGGCTGGATGTGAACACGCAGGCGCTTGTGCGCGACAAAGTATCGCTGTTCCTGGAGACGCCCGGCATGACCATTGGCGACTTGCGGCAGAGCCTGACGCCAGCATTCGGCGAGGCTAGGGCGCAGGCCATCGCGGTGACGGAGACGACGCGGGCGTTTGCGGCGGGCAACCAGATCGTACAGCGCGAGCTTGCCAAGGCGGGCATCCAGATGGAGCGGTTCTGGAACACGAGCAACGACGAGCTGGTGTGTGACATATGCGGCCCCAACGACGGCAAGTTTGAGTCAGAGGGGTGGACGGTTGGCGAGATACCCGCCCACCCACGATGCCGGTGCTGGGAGACGCTGGGGGTGCGAGGGTGACTAGCTTTAGCGTCACCATCGAGGGGCTGGCGCCGCTGGTCGCCAAGCTAGGCGAGGGCGCCGCGCCGGTGATTGGACCGATCACGCGGGCCATCGGCGAGCTAGTGCGCAAGAAGCTGGCGCGTGAGCCCAAGCGCAACACGGGGCCGGTCAAGTGGGCCAGCGCCAAGCAGAGAACGTGGTATCATGCGGCCAGAGGCAAGGCGGGGCTGCCATTGCGGTACACGCGCAACAGCGACCCGTGGTCGCAGCGCATCGGGCCATCGTGGGCGGTCGAGCGCTACGGCGACATGGACGCGCTGGTGGGGACGCGGGTCACGTATGCCAAGTGGGTGCAATCGCAAGAGTTCCAACAGCCGATGCACAAAGCCACGGGATGGGTAACGGAGGTGGAGGCGGGCGAGACGGTGATGCGCGGGGGCGCAGTGGAGCGCATTGTGAATGATGCGGTCAAGCAATGGTGGTAGGGGGCTTATGACAAGGTTAGTAGAGGTGGCCTATGGATGGGTAGACCTGGATGAGGTCGCCGCAATAACGAAATATGGAATTCCGGATTATCCGGGCCATACCTATCTAGAGGTCTATACAAAGGGCGGGACGCGCGTCGAGGCAAAAGCCGACAGCCCAGGAGGGCGGGCGATTTTGGACTGGGCAGAGAGGAACGCAGAACAAGGGAGGGACGGCGAAACAGAGTGATATGCGCGACATTGGGGCGACAATGTGACGAGGGGGTGACGGGGGATGCGAGTCTATATCGTAGCGGCTTCCGACTCGGAGCCCGATGCCGAGCGGCGGCTGCGGTGGGGGGACTACTGGTTCAAGGATTCGCTCGGCAAGGCTATCGAGAGATTAGGGCACGAGCTGGTCGAGAACATAGCGGCGGCTGAGGTGCTGATCCACCTGCACGGCTTCGGTGTGGAGCGGATACCGGACTGGACGTATAATATACTGTGGGTGCATAGCCATCCAGGTGCCATCCTTGGCGGCAAAAACCGCTATGATATGTGCACAGACGGGATAGAGGGATCGCCCATGTGGGGATTCCCGATGATTGATCGCTATGATAGGGCTTTTGCTGAAAGTAAGACGTTTGCGGATTGTACAAACAACGTCGAGCATCTGCCAGGCGCCAGCGACATGCAGCCGCTAGAGCGGCCCATCGAGCACGAGGCGGTGTTCGTCGGCAACGCCAAGGGCCACAGCCGCCCGTGTGTGGACAAGTGGCTAGCAGAGCATCCCGACGGCGGCGGGCTGGCCGTGTGGGGCGAGGGCTGGGACTGGTTGTCCGACGGTGTGTGGCAGGGGCTGTACTATCCGCACGAGAATCTAAATGAGCTGTATGCGGCAACGCGGCATGTGCTGAATGACAGCCATGCTGATATGGACAAGTGGCACTTTACCAATCCAAGAGTATATGACGTGGCGGCGGTCAACGGCGACCGCGTGCCCACGTTTGACGACGTGGCGCGCACCATGCTGGATGGCGTGCGATGGCAGACGAGGGTAGAGCTGGGTTGCGGCCGAATGAAACGGCCAGGGTTCATCGGGGTGGACATAGACCCCAACAGC
>CAYOBT010000003.1:0-28795 GCA_964402205.1 uncultured Anaerolineales bacterium | reverse complement strand
AAGCAGAGCACTTGGCCGTGGCGCCGGGATCTAGCTTTGGCTCGGTACTCGATGGCTATGTGAGGATATCTCTCTGCTCGGGTCCCGCAGAGCTAGAGGAAGGCCTCACCCGACTGGCCCGTCACCTCCGCCGCCAAGCGCGGGATCTCGCCAAGCAAAAGAGGCCCGAGGCCATCCGCGTGACGGCGTAAGATCCTCCCTTGAGACTGAGGCGAAGGCTTCTCTGGTGCGGTCCGCGCTCTGCGTCTGCCGCGCGAGACCGTGCCTGGCAACGCTCGAGCTGACACGCTTTGGCGACCGTGCTATAATGGGCCGATCCTGACGTCAGCAAGGAGACATGACGTGGACATAACACTACCAGCACAGCTGGATCAGTACATCGCCATCGCCCTGTTTGTGCTTGGCGCTTACCTGTTGGCCCTCTACGCGGGGCTCGTCGTCTGGACCTTTCGGGACGTCCACGCCCGAACGCGAGACGTGCTCGGTCAGATCATGGCAACGCTCCTGGTTGCCGTGTTCACGCTGCCGGGCCTGCTCGTGTACATGCTTTTGAGGCCCCACGAAACGCTCGCGCAACGCTACGAACGAGACCTGACCGAAGAGGCCATTCTGCAGGATCTCGAGGGTCAACGCATCTGCCCTGAATGCCGTCGCCGCGTGGAGCCCGACTTTGTCGTGTGCCCCGCATGCCATCATCAGCTGCGCGTTCCCTGCGACGCCTGCGGACGCCTCCTACAGCCCGATTGGGACATTTGCCCCTACTGCGGCACAGAGCGAGCGCCACAACAGCAAGATGAGGAGCCCCCCGTCGAGCCAGTCGTGGTGGTAGACTGGGGACCCGAGGGCGAGCCAGAGCCTGAGCAGTCAGAGGCCTAGTCCGCTAGTCGCTGTCCGTCACGATCTGCACCCAGATGCCGCGAGCTCGCAACTTCTCAAAGAGCGCTTCCGCATCGCGCTCCCGCACAAGCTGACGGGTGCCATCCACGATCAAGTCGAGGTATGGCTTGATCTCGGGGTCCGCCCTCAGCTCGCGCATGGTGGCCTTGTCCACCGTCTCGATCAGGATGCGCGAACGTGCCCACACCCTCCCGAATCGTCCGCCCCAAGCTAGCAGCCTCGCCAAGAGCGACTGATCGACCGCGTCGCTGCTGATGCGTTGCAGGAAGGCGATCATCTGCTCGGCCCGCACGCCGGATCGGTAGCCGGCGGCCACGGACTGCTCCGTCACCCGGTAGGTTGCGTACTCTCCCTGGGCTTCCCAGGCTGCGAAACGCTCCAGTTGGTACCGTGTGTAGAAGCTGCCTGAAACCGGGATCCGCACATGGCCATCCTCGCTGACCTCTGCAACGCCGGCAGCCGCACTGGCCGAGGTAACGAGCGTCCGTTCCCTTTGCCAATACGACACCCTGTTTCTGAGCAGGCGCAAGCTGGAGCAACCGGCGCCGTGCTCAGATCCCAACGCCACGATCCCCAGCCAGTACAGCGGCCCGGTGACCATCGCCGCCACGATGGCGCCTTCGATGCGATCCCACTGCCCATAGCCGCTGAGCAGCTGGTCGCTCTCCCGACCCCGTAGCTGCCACGCATCATAGTCGCCATCGAGCCGCACCAAGTCTGGGCGCGTATGCTTGATAACCTCAACGAGCGACGAAAGGGAGAGCCAGGTATCCAAAGGCGCCTGAGCCAGCACATGCATCACAACTGTCCGAGCCGAGACCATGTCTTCCGGGCCGCGATCGTCCAGCGAGATGAGCCCAGCCCAAGCGAGCTCATTCCACACCGTCGCTCGCCGCCAAGCCTGATAGGCGGCTCGGTAGCGCTCCGGGCGACTAGCCTGCAGCCAAGTTCGTGCGTGGGGCGTGGGCATGGCAATTCCGCCCCGCTGGCCAACGAGCTCCGCACCATGAGCGATGGCCGCCAGGAACGCAAGACGCTGAGGACTGCCATCTCCAACAAGGCGGCCGTCCGCGTGCAGAGACGATAGCGTGCTGGCTAGCAGGTCAGGCATGTCACCGCCCTCTGGAAGCCTCGGAGCGCGGTTTCGCAGATGCACCAGCAGCGCCAAAAGATCCTCCTCAGCCGTTGTAGCGTGATCCGGCCATACGACATCTGGCGGAACAGCGAGGGTCCGCAGCCCCACCTGTCTGCGTTCCAGCTGCAGCCCCTGCACAAGACCCAAGAGGCGCTGCGGCACGTGGAAAGCCTCCACCGTCTTGCCTGCCAGGTCCGCATAGGTACGATAGAGGAGGCCTCGGAAGTAGAGCTCCTCGAGAGCATTTTCCGGGTTCTGCCAGGGGGCCTCGCGGCGAAGGGCGGCATGCCCCAGCCGGCGAGGCGCTCCATAGTCGACAGTGAGGCGATGCGCGGGGACAATGCCATCCTGACCCGCAACCTCGGCCAGCAAGGTACGCGCATCTGGGCTCAGCGTCGCCGTCACGATTCCCAGTCGCTCGGGATCCAGCATCGCTTGCGCAAGATGCCGCGCCCAGTCCTCCTTCTGGGCACCCGGAAGCTGCACCTTCCAGAAGGACGCGATCCCGCGCAGCAGCTCATCGGGATGCTCGTATAGCGCTCGGGGGAGATCCTTGGTTACGCTCGCGTGCCCCATCATGGCCCCATTATAGCTGCCGGAACTTGCCCACCAAGCCACCAGTGATACCCAGAGGCCCCTTCTGCGTAGAGTAAGTAAGTGAAGGTATCCTAGTAAAGGGTGGGTTCATGCAGAAGCAAAGCAACGTGCCCAAGCTCTCGGTGCTCCAAGCCCTCGGCGAGAGGCTTGCGACGGCCTGGCGTCTTTTCGTGGACCCTCGCGTCCCGCTCTGGGCCAAGGCTCTCCCTATCGGTGCGCTGGTCTATGTGCTCTGGCCTATGGATGTCCTCGCCGATGTCATGCCCGGCCTGGGCCAACTGGACGATCTCACGATCCTAGTGCTCGCCATCGAGGCCTTCATTAGGCTCTGCCCCGACGACTTGTGGCCTACACCCGATGTCTCGGAAAAGCACACTCACGCTGACACTGTCGAGGGGTCGTACCAGGTCATGGGAGATACCGAACCACGCGAGGCCACGGACAGCGCCCAGATTGCGGGCAGTTCGCCAGAGTAGGCATGGCACGATCACCACTCAGCATCGCGCACTATCTCAACGTCCTCAGAACCGGCCCTGGACTTGCCACACCGGACGCCCCTATGTAGAATAGCTACGCGCTTTGGGAGCGAGCGGAGCCTCGATCAAGAGCGACAGGGGATGGAGCGTGGTTCGCCCTTTGGGATGGTCCGATCTGCTGATATTGAGACGCATGCAGCCCAAGGGCACGACTCTGGATGTCCGGCGAGCTACCCTGACCTCGTCATCGCCGCTTCTCGTGGGAGCGCTGGGGCTATTGCTGCATCAACCCCTTGGCGCCATGACCCTTATTGACGAAGCCGAGGGCGAGACGGGCATCGCCCAGGCTAGCCCACAACACGGCGGAAGAGCCTGGGACGTGCGCTTTCTAGCCCCGAGCATTGCTCACAGCGCCGAGGCAGCTCGCATCTGGCAGCGGCTTCTGACAGCCCTAGGCGTGCTCGCCTGCGAACACGGTGCCGAACGCCTGCTGGCCTACGTTCCGGAGGATGCCTTCATCGAGCACGCGTTCCGCGAGGCTGGATTCGACACATCGTCGCGCGAGCAGGTGTTTGTCCTTACCAACCCACCGCCGCCTGCCCCAGAGCCAACGGGCCTTCGCAAGCTCACCGGCAAGGACCATGTTGATCTGCAAGCCCTTGTGCGCGCCACAGTTCCAACTCGCCTCACAGAAATGGGCGAAGCAACGCCCACGCGCCAAAGGGCTCCTAAAGGCCTCTTGGTCAGCCCTCCCGAAGAGTATGTCTGGGTTCGGAACGGCGGGGCGGCAGGCTACATCGGGCTATTCGCAGGACCCCAATGCTACTGGCTGGAGACGCTCGTCCGCCCCGAGCTGAGAACCGAAGTCGTCCCTCATCTCCGTTTCGTTTTGTCCTCCATCGAGTGCAGCTCCCAACTGCCGGTGTTCTGCGCAATTCCTGACTATGCCGCCGGTACGGGCTGGATCTTGCGAGCCCTGGGTTTCAAGCAATACGCGAGGCAGGCGCTCATGGTGTCGAGGCTCGTCTCGCGCGTCCCGGTCCGCACGCCGGTCGTCTTTCCGGGGCTAGAGGGCAGCATGGATACCAGTGCCCCCATCCGAACCTGTGCCGAAAGGGCGAGCCCGCGCGGCATCGGCAAGAAGGTATGTTCATAGCATGATGTCACTCGAGATAACCGACGATATCGACGCCTTGCTCGAGGTCCTCCCGCCAGACATCAGTGATGCTCTGCGACAGAGGAACCGATTCGAGGACCTGCTGGAAATCGTCCTCGACCTTGGCAGGCCGTGTGATGCACGCTATGTAGATGGCGACGTCCGACTGACCGAACGCGAGATGGCATGGGAAGAGATCGACTATGTCGTATCGCGCATCGGCGCCTTTGGCGAGGACAACCGTGCGGGTATCGAGCGCACTCTGCACCGCATCTCGGCGCTCCGCAACCGTACGGGGCGGATCGTCGGTCTGACATGCCGTGTGGGGCGAGCCGTCTTTGGCACCATTGATATCATCGACGACATCGTCACATCGGGGCAGAGCATCCTGCTCCTGGGCCGTCCCGGCGTGGGCAAGACGACCATGTTGCGTGAAGTGGCGCGGGTCTTGGCGGACAAGCGACGGGTAGTCATCGTGGATACGTCCAACGAGATCGGCGGTGATGGCGACATCCCGCATCCGGCCATCGGCCGAGCCCGCCGCATGCAGGTGCCTACCCCATCGCTCCAGCACGCCGTAATGATCGAGGCCGTAGAGAACCACATGCCCGAGGTGATCGTCATCGACGAGATCGGCACGGAACTGGAGGCGGCCGCAGCCCGTACCATCGCGGAGCGAGGCGTACAGCTCGTGGGGACGGCCCATGGCAACACACTCGACAACCTGATGATGAACCCCACCCTTTGTGATCTGGTGGGCGGCATTCAGACGGTAACGCTCAGCGACGAGGAGGCCCGCCGACGCGGCACGCAGAAATCCGTGCTCGAGCGCAAAGCGCCTCCGACCTTTGACGTGGTCGTCGAGATCCGCGACTGGGACCGCGTGGCTGTCCGCGAGGACGTAGCGGACGCCGTGGATGCCATCCTGCGCGGTCAAACGACACCGGTCGAGGTGCGCGTACGGACCCCCGATGGCGACATTCAGCGCTTCTCCGAACAAGAGGCCGAGGTCGTTGCGGTCGAGCGGCCAACCCCGCAACCCACGCAGCGCACTGCTCCCAAGCGTTCGCAAGAGCGTGAAACGCCGTCCGTCCTGCGCGTCTATCCCTACGGCCTGAACCGAGACCGTCTGCGTCAGACAAGCCGGCGCATGAACCTACCCGTCGTCATAGCCCAGAATCTTGCAGAGGCCAACGCTCTGTTCACGTTGCGTACCTACTATCGCAAGCGTCCCCGTGTCATCGCCGAGGCGGAGCATCGGGGCATTCCGGTCTATGTGCTTCGCAATAACACCTCAACGCAGATGGAGCGCTTCCTGGCCGACATCTTTGACGTCAGGGCGGAGGATCCAGACACGGCGGCGGCCCTCACCGAGGCACGCAGGGCGATCCTCGAGATCACGACAGGCAGCAAGCGCACTGTAGAGCTTTCGCCCCAGAACGCTCGCGTTCGCCGCATGCAGCACGAGCTGGCTCGCGAGGCCCACCTGGCCTCCTACAGCACCGGCACCGAACCGACGCGAAGGGTGACCGTCCATGACACGCGCTGAGCGCACGTATCCAGGCCTGTTCATCACGCTAGAGGGGCCAGACGGGGCCGGCAAGACCACACAAGCCGCTCTCCTGACCCAAGCGCTCCGCAGCAGCGGCTTGGTCGTCACAGATACACGCGAGCCGGGGGGAACCCGCATCGGCGAGCGGATCCGCGCGATCCTCCATGACGTGCAGCACGCGGAGATGCTGCCAGAGACCGAAGTCTTGCTCTTTGCTGCCTCTCGGGCACAGCATGTGGGCGAGCGCATCATACCTGCTCTAGAAGCTGGGCAAGTTGTGGTATGCGATCGCTACGCCGAATCCACGCTCGCGTACCAAGGACACGGTCGCGGCCTCAACCTAGACAGGCTCTGGCAGATTACCCGCTTTGCAACGGATGACCTGCGACCGGATCTTGTGATACTATTGGACTTGGACGTGGAGCAGGCGATGGAACGCCGCAAGCGCGACGAGGAGACGGGCAGCACGGCGCGGAACCGCCTTGATCGCCTCGATGGCGCGTTCTACGAGCGCGTGCGCCAAGGGTATCATGCCATGGCACTAGAGGAGGCTGACCGTTGGCTGGTGCTCGACGCAACGCGCCCGATTAGAGAGATCCACCAAGCCATCTGCAAGCGTGTGGATCATCTCCTGAGCCGAGGTAGAGGATCGGGCGAATCGAACACGCAAACAAGGGAGCTCACCACACGATGAACATGAAACTGCTCGTGAGCATCGTCCATAGCGACGATGCTGATCAGCTGATTTCGGCCCTGCGCGATGGAGGTTTCTCGTCCACCAAGATCAGCACGACGGGAGGATTCCTTCGCGAAGGCAACGCCACCATTCTGGTCGGCACGGACGAGAACAAGGTCCCCAACGTGCTGGACATCATCAAGCGCAACTGCCATACACGCACGCAGTACGTGAACCCCCTTCCCCCCGTCATGGAACCGGGTGAGCTCTACATGCCCAACCCGGTAGAGGTGCAGGTTGGGGGAGCGGTCATCTTTGTGCTCGACGTCGAAGAGCTGATCAAGCTCTAGCGGCAACGGGCCACGGACGGCAGATTCTGACGCGACGGGGGCGCCAGCCATGGTTTCTGCGCAGAAGAGCAACTGCCCATGCAAGGGGCAATCGTGAACCACACCACCATCCACCAGGAGGCAGCCACGGATCGCTATCTAGACCCGCCGCCGCTGCTGCTGATCATCTCGGGACCCTCAGGTGTCGGGAAGGATACCGTCGTCGCTGCCATGGAAAAGGCGGGGATCCCGTTTCGCTTTGTGGTCACGAGCACCACGCGTCCTCCCCGCCCAGGCGAGATCGACGGCGAAGACTATGTCTTTGTGGAGCGGGACCAGTTCGAGCGCATGATCGATGAGGATGAGCTTATCGAGTATGCCGTTGTGTACGATCAATACAAGGGCATCCCGAAGAAGCACGTTCGCGATGCCCTCGCCAGCGGTCAGGACGTGGTGATGCGGCTCGACGTCCAAGGCGCCGAGACGGTCCAGCGCCTCATTCCAGAGGCAATCAGCGTCTTTCTTGTGGCGCCCTCTATGAGCATCCTGGAGCGGCGCCTGCGGGCCCGCAAGTCGGACACGGCGGATCAGATCGAGGTTCGTCTTGCCAAGGCGCGCGTCGAGATGGAAGCCATGGATAGCTTTGACTTTGTGGTGCCCAACCGAGAGGACCAGGTCGAGCGCGCCGTTGCGGATATCGCTGCGATCTTACGGGCCGAGCGGCTGCGGGTGGGCCGCCAACCCGTGCGTTTGTAGGCAACCACCCGACAAGCCAACGGCGCTCTGCGCCGCGGGAGGTTCGCCATGCCAACTAGAAAGCCATGCGTTGCGGGCACGTTCTATCCCGGTGACCCTCGCACCTGCCAACGGGAGATCCAAGAGTACCTCAGAGCGGCCTCCGTGCCAGAAGGTATCCGGCAGGTGCTCGGGGGCCTCGTCCCTCATGCAGGCTGGCGCTACTCGGGGCCAACCGCAGCACATCTCTTTGCAGCCGTCGACCAGGCCCCGGAGACGGTCATCCTGTTGGGCGCGATCCACCGCTGGGGCGTGTCAGCCCCAAGCGTCTATGCCGAAGGATCGTGGAGGACCCCGCTCGGCGATTGCCCCGTAGATGCGGAGCTCGCCAATGAGATCATTGCCATCGAAGGCACGCCCATCGTCTCTTCTCCTCAAGCGCACGCCGGAGAGCATTCCATCGAGGTACAAGTCCCCTTTGTGCAAGAAGCCTTCCCCCAAGCCCGGATCCTTCCCATAGCCGTACCTCCATCATCCGCGGCCATGCAAGCCGGGCGTGATCTGGCAAAGGCAGTGCGATCGCTGGGGCGCCGTGTCTTGGTAGTCGCCAGCAGTGACCTGACACACTATGGACCCCGCTATGGCCTCGCGCCGGTAGGTATCGGCGAAAAGGCGCTCGCCTGGGCCAGGGCCAACGATCAGCGCCTGCTCGACGAGATAGCCGCCATGCATCCGTCAGAGGTGCTGGAAACGGCCGCTGAGGACCACAGCGCATGCGGGGCTGGCGGTATCGCCGCCGCCATCGCCTGCACGGCCGATCTCGGAGCCAACAAGGGCGTTACCCTGCAACATACCACCAGCCACGAGGTCGTTCCCATGGGGCGGCCCAGCGACTTTGTGGGGTATGCCGCCGTCGCCTTTGTCGCATGAGCCTTGCCAGCAGCCTACAGATGGTCGAACCACCAGAGCACGCTTCCCTTTACGCTCTGGTGGTCGTGCGCACGAGCCTAAGCCGCCGTATCGCCTCACCAGAGGAGATACCTCCCGAAGACGAGCCCGACCACCTGTCGCGGGTTTTTCACTATCGCGTCCCGCAGGAGCTGCGCGAACGTGTCCGCTTGGGGCAGCTCGTCTGGGTGCCGTTCGGATCGCGTGACCTCCAAGGCGTGACCGTGGGCTGGGATCGCGCATCCCCCGTGGAGGACACGCGCCCCCTCGACCGCATCGTCGACGAGGACCCTCTGTTTGACCCGTCTCAGATTGCCTTGGCACGCTGGATCAGCGCCACGTATCTCGCGCCGCTTTCCCGCGTCATCTGGTCGATGCTGCCCCCGGGTCTCACGCGCTCTGTGGAGACCATAGTTGAGCGGTCCGAGGAAGCGAGCCCTGGGGATGCGACCGACGCACAGAGGGCGATCCTCAATCTGCTCGCGGCAAAGGGTCCGCTCATGTTGCGCCAGATCGGACGACTGACCGACCAGAAGGGCTGGCGATCCACAGTCGATGCCCTGGTGCGCAGAGGCTGGGCCACCAAGGATGTGCGTGTCATGCCCCCAAGCGTCAGACCCAAGCGCGTGCTCGCGGTGCGAGCCGCCCCCAATGCGACGCCCGGTGCCGTATCAGAGCGAGCGCATCGGCAGCGGGAGACACTCGCCTATCTGTGCGAGCACGCGCAGGGAGGTAACTGGCTGCCTGCAGCCACGGTCACCAACCGCCTGGGGATCTCGTACAGCGTCCTGACGGCGCTCCGTGAGAAAGACCTTGTGGAAGCGTGCCAACGCCAGGTCTGGCGAGACCCACTGGAAGGCGTCTCCTTCGTTCCCGATACGCCACCACGCCTCGCCCATGCGCAGGCCGAGGTCTGGGACACGATACGGGCCGACATGGATGAAGCATCGGGCCATCCCTTTCTGCTTCAGGGCGTAACCGGCAGCGGCAAGACCGAGATCTACTTGCGAGCGGCGGAAAAGGCGCTGACGCGAGGCCAAGGCGTCATCGTGCTGGTCCCAGAGATCGCTCTCACACCGCAAACCATCCGGCGGTTTGGCGCACGTTTCCCGAGTACACTGGCCGTCATGCACAGCAAGCTCTCTGACGGGGAACGATACGATCAGTGGCGCCAGATCCGCCAAGGCGATCTACGGCTGGTCATCGGATCCCGTTCGGCCCTGTTCGCACCCGTCCGAAACCTTGGCTTGGTTGTCGTAGACGAAGAGCACGAAACCTCCTACAAGCAGGATCGAACGCCCCACTATCACGCGCGCGAGGCAGCCGTCGAGCTCGCTAGGCTGGCAGAAGCCACCTGCATTCTGGGCAGTGCAACGCCCTCGCTGGAATCGGCCTATCTGGCTGAGCAAGGCGTGTACCATCGCCTCGTGCTCCCCCAGCGCATCATGGGTCACCGCCGCATCCTGGAGGAGCAGAGCCGCGCAGCCGGGAGAGCAGCTAACCGCTACCATGCCGCTGAGACGGAAGCCCCCGATGCCGTGCACGCGGACCTGCCGCCAGTGAGCGTGGTCAATATGCGATCGGAGCTCAAGGCAGGCAACACCAGCATCTTTAGCCGGGCACTCGCCCAAGGCCTCGAGCAGGTACTGCAGGCCGGCGAGCAGGCTATCCTATTCCTCAACCGACGGGGGACGTCTACCTTTGTCATGTGTCGTGATTGTGGCCACGTGCTGAGCTGCCCTCGATGCGAGGTACCCTACACGTACCACGGGGATCAGCATCGCCTCGTCTGTCACCATTGCGGACGCATCGCGATACAGCCCGATGCTTGCCCCGTGTGCGGGAGCAGGCGCATCAAGCACTTTGGCGCTGGCACGCAGCGCGTCGAGCAGGAGGTCAAGGAGCGTTTCCCAGCAGCGCGAGTCGTCCGCTGGGACACTGATGCCACCGCTGCCAAGGGCTCACACGATCGGCTGCTTTCGCGGTTCGTCGAGGGACGCGCCGATGTGCTGATAGGCACGCAGATGATCGCCAAGGGGCTGGACCTTCCGCTGGTCACACTGGTCGGTGTGGTAGCCGCGGACACGGCCCTGCACCTACCTGATTTCCGCTCCGCAGAGAGGACGTTTCAGCTCCTCACGCAAGTAGCGGGTCGCGCCGGACGCAGCGTGCTGGGCGGAGAGGTGATCATCCAGACCTACACGCCAGAACACTATGCCATCCAGGCTGCCAGCCGGCATGACTATAACGCCTTCTACCAGCGCGAGATCCGCTGGCGGCGTGAACACTGGTATCCCCCCATCAGCCGTGTGGTGAGACTCTTGTACCAAAGCACCAACGCCCGCGCCGCTCAGGAGCAACCACGTCGACTGCACGCTCTGCTTACGCAACGCATCCGACGGCTCGGACTAGCAGACGTTGATGTGATCGGCCCAGCGCCTGCCTTTTTCGCGCGAGAGCGGGGCCGTTGGCGATGGCACATCCTCGTGCGCGCGCGCCACCCGGCAGAGCTGCTAGCCGGCATCCGCCTGCCTCTAGGTTGGCGCCTGGACGTAGATCCTGTCTCTCTCTTGTAAGCGAAAAGGGGCGCCTTTGGGCGCCCCTCTCCTTGCAGGATCTCTAGCCGCTATCGCCGCTGGTCCGCTTTGATCCGCTTGAGCCGCTTCATGACGTCGTTGGCGCCGCGCCCGAAATGATCGTGCAGCGTCAGATACTCGGCATACAAGTCGTCGTAGACGGCCTGAGCGGCCGGATCTGGCACATAGGCCACCTCCTTGAGCTCGGCCATGGCACGAGCGGCATCTTGGATCGTATCAAAGCCCCCAGCGCCTGCACCCGCTGCAACAGCCGCATGCATCGCCGAGCCGAGGCAGCCGGCTTGGGAGGTCCCGGCCACCTTGAGCGTGCGCCCCGTCACGTCGGCATAGATCTGCATCAGAAGCTGGTTGCGCTCGGGCAGACCCCCGGCCGCAACGATCTCTCGCACCGGCACGCCGTGCTCCTCAAAGGCCTCGATGATCACGCGCGTGCCATAGGCCGTCGCCTCTATCAGGGCACGGTAGATCTCCTCAGGACGGGTAGCGAGGGTTGCGCCGAGAAGCATGCCGGTCAGATCGACATCCACCAGCACCGAACGGTTACCGTTCCACCAGTCCAGGGCTAGCAGGCCCGATTCCCCAGGTTTGAGCTGGGCGGCTTTGCTTTCCAGAAGCTGATGCCCATTCAGACCCGCAGCATCGGCCTCGCGCTGATAATCGGCGGGGAGGAGATTCTCCACGAACCACGCAAAGTGATCGCCCACGCACGATTGGCCCGCCTCAAAGCCGGCCAAGCCCGGGATGATGCCATCCTCGACCACACCGCACATGCCAGGCACGATCACCGGCTCATCGCCCAACACCATATGGCAGGTGGACGTACCCATGATCATAACCATGCGGCCGGCCTCGGTCACCGTCGCCGCGGGCACCGAGACGTGGGCATCCACATTGCCGATGCTCACGGCCGTACCAGGACGGAGCCCCGTGGCTTGGGCCATTTCCTCAGTGAGGCCCCCCGCACGGGCACCCAGGGGGCTGATCTCTGACATCATCTTGGTAGCCACGATATCCCACATGCGGGGATCGAGGGCCTCGAAAAAGTCAGGCGATGGGAACCCCTCACGCTTGCTCCAAATCGCCTTGTATCCCGCCGTGCAAAGGTTGCGGGTCTCTTGTCCCGTGAGCTGCCAGACGATCCAATCCGCCGCCTCGATGAGCCGGTCCGCCGCTTCATAGATCTCGGGGTCCTCATCCAGAATCTGCCAAGCCTTGGGGAAGAACCACTCGGACGAAATCTTGCCGCCGTACCGTTGCAGCCACGTCTCACCCCTCTCGGCAGCTATCTCATTGATGCGATTGGCCTCGGGTTGAGCGGCGTGATGCTTCCAAAGCTTGACCCAAGCATGGGGGCGATCTCGGTAAGCATCGAGAGTGCAGAGAGGCGTGCCATCGGACAACGTCGGCAACATGGTGCATGCGGTGAAATCGGTGCCGATGCCGATCACATCGTCAGGCGAGACGCCCCTCTCGCGCAGCACCTGTGGGATCGTCTCCTTCACCGCCCGCGTATAGTCCTCCGGGTTCTGGAGCGCCCAATCAGGCTCCAAACGTGTACCCGACCCGGGCAGCCGCTCATCAATGACGCCATCCCTATAAACATAGATGGCCGTCGCGAGCTCGCTGCCGTCCTCGAGGCTCACGAGTGCAGTGCGCGCAGACTCGGTACCGAAGTCGATGCCAATGGCATACTTGCCCATGATCTGTACCTCCTGGTCGTGAGGGGCCAAGCCAAAGCGAGAGAAGGACTTGCGCCCAGACGCGCGGCGACTATAACATCAGGGTATGGCAGCGTCAAGGTCCGAGTCATCTGGAGACAGTTCAGCAACCCATAGCAAACCGCTGGGTATACCTCAAGCCCCACTCTGGGTAGCCAGGGCATGTATCGCGGTGGTGCTCGTGGCCAACGTACAGTGTGCGCTGGCCTTTGTGGTGACGCCTGACGACTATACAGGAGGCTTTCAGGTAGCGGGGCTGGCTGGCGCTACGATGGTCCGATCGCTGGGCATCCTCTTCTTCATGTGGAATGTCCCTTACGCCGTCGCCACGTGGCACCCACGGCGACATCGCATCTCGCTGCTCGAAGCCATCGCCATGCAGACCATCGGGCTCGCGGGCGAGCTGCTCATGATGTGGCGGCTGCCTGACGTTGGCTACGAGGCGCTGCGAGCCACAGGCCAGCGGTTCGCGCGGTTCGATGCCGCAGGGCTGGCGCTCTTGGTCGCGGCACTCGCATGCGTCGCCCTGGGAGATCGCGCCTCGCCCCAGCGATAGGCTGGCCGTCTCCCTCCCGCGCTAGTCGCGCTTCTGGAAATAGGCCACCGTGCGCTTGAGCCCCTCATCCAGCGAGACCTCAGGCTCCCACCCGAGATCGCGAGCGGCAGCGCTCGCATCGAGATAGATGCAAAAGACCTCGCCGAGCTTGGCGGGGCCGTGAAGACCATCGGCCTCGTAGCCCGTGGCGTTCTTGAGCGATGCGAACACCTGATTGATGCTAGTGCCCACGCCCGTCCCAAGGTTGTAGATGCCGCCGCTGCCGGCATCGAGTGCTAGGACGTTCGCCCGTGCGATATCGCCCACGTAGCAAAAGTCGCGAGCCTGCTCGCCCGTGCCATTGATGACCGGCGCCTCGCCAGCTAGCATCTGGTTGGTCCAGATCGCGACAACGCCCGCCTCTCCATAGGGATCCTGGCGAGGGCCATACACGTTCGGAAAGCGCAGCACCGTATAGTCTAGATTGTAGTTGACTCGGTAGAGCGAGAGATAGTGCTCCACGTGATGCTTGCTGGCACCATAGGCATCAAGCGGGTTGATAGGATGCTTCTCGTCCACGGGGAGGTACTCGGGCTCACCATAGACAGCGCCGCCGGTCGACGCATAGACGATCTTTTGAGTACCGTACTCGCGAGCTAGTTCCAACAGATTCAGCGAACCGATGATGTTCACCTCAGCATAGAGGACGGGCTTTTCCATCGACTCGCGCACGTTGGCCTTGGCCGCTAGATGGCAAATGGCCTCGGGCTTGGTCTCCTCGAACACCTCGGCCAACGCCGATGCATCGCGGATGTCGACTTTGTAGAACGCAGCAGCCTCGTGAAGGTTGCTCTCCTTGCCCGTCGACAGATCGTCTACCACGGATACGTTGTGACCCGCGTCTAGACACGCGTCAACCACGTGCGATCCGATAAACCCCGCTCCGCCGGTGACAAGGACCCTCATCTCGCCCAGCCTTTCCCTCGAACCTACAGCCAGCAACGGCACTCTGCAGGATTATACCACGATCGTTGCCTATCCAGAAAGCATGCGTGCCGCGTGCATGTCCCTAATGGCTAGCGTTGCCTCGGTTGACAGCCTTACCCCAAGCGCACCATAATGGTGCGCGTCTAGGCCTATGTGCTGTAATGGGGGAAGCGTGCTCGATCTGACGTTGCGGGGCCAATGCGATAGGGCCAGCCGCCTGCTCTCAGAGAATCGCACCGTGGAGGCAGAGCTCGCCTGTCGCCGCGTCTTGACCGCCTACCCTCACTATGTCCGGGCCTACGGCCTTCTGGGCGAGACGCTGATCGCACGCGGAGACTATGAACGGGCCACGGGCCTCTATCAGCGAGTTTTGGGGGCCGATCCGGAGAACTTGGTCGCCTATGCGCAGCTCTCGAGGCTGTTCGAGGCGCGCGGCCTGCTAGATGAGGCCATCTGGCATTTGGAGCGAGCCTTTGAGCTCGAGCCGGGAAGCCACGCGATCCGCGCAAGCCTGAGCCGACTCTACCAGGCACGTAGCATCCCTGTCCGCGGCCGCCTGAAGATGAATCGAGCCGCCCTTGCACGATGCTACATGCGCGGCCAACTCTATGACAGAGCCGCAAACGAACTCGCGCCGCTCGTGCGCGAGTTCGAGGGGCGCCTTGACCTGCTGGTAGCCTTGGCCGAGGCTTTGTGGTTCGACGGGAAGACCGACCACGCAGAGCAGATATGCCAGGAGGTCCTGGCATCCGCTCCTTACTGCCTCAAGGCATCGCTCATCTTGGGCAAGATCTGGCTTGGCTCCGAACGTGATCACCATGCGCGCACGCTCCTCCAGCAAGCCCAGGCACTGGACCCCGAGAACGAGGTCGCGAACGATCTCTTTGGCAGCGGCACGCCTCTGCCTCGTCGCACGCCCAGGGTGCCGCTAGAATCAGAGCAAGACTCATCTGACGAGGAAACCGAAAGAGAGGACGTCGAGGCCACGTACCAGGTTGTGCAGGATGAGGCCGGCGAGCGGGCAGTCGAGGAAGAACCGAGTCCGCCCGCTCGGCCTGTCCAGGAGATCGCACGTCGCCTCGGTCAGCTTCTTAGGCCCCACGCCGCGCGTGAAGAGGAACAGAGGGAAGCAGAGCAGGTGGCGGGTTCGGCACCCGAGGAAGGCGCGGAGCCAGTTCCCGAGGAGGGACCCTCTATCCGCTCCGAACTGCCCGACACCCAGGGCTGGCAGGGCAAATCCCTGTTGGACGTTCTGAACGACTATGTAGAAGAGCACCCAGAAGACGTCGATGCGCGTCTTGACTTGGCACGCAGGTACCGCGACATCGGCGACTTGGCTGGCGCACTCGAACACTATCGCGCTCTCGTCGAGGCAGGCCCAGAAGTGCTGCCCGGTGTCGTTACCGACTTGGAGTTCCTGAACAACGTCTATCCGCGTACGCACACCCTGTTGGATCTGCTCGAGCGTGCCCGTGAGCGCTCACGCCGTCAACCAAGCTAGCATCGAACCAATCGCCACAATCACAAGGAGCCAACCATGGAAACGACGCTCGTGATCATCAAGCCAGACGCGGTTCAGAGAGGGCTCATCGGCGAGATTACCTTGCGCATCGAGAGGCGCGGTCTCAAGATCATCGCCATGAAGCTGATGCAGATCGACAAAGACCTAGCCGAGCGCCACTATGGCATCCACCGCGGTAAGCCATTCTTCGAGGGACTCATCCAATACATCACCTCGGCCCCGGTTGTGGTCATGGCCGTCCAAGGCCCCAAGGCCATCCAAGCGGTCCGTTCCACGATGGGTGCCACCAATCCTCTGGACGCGGCTGCGGGGACCATCCGAGCGGACCTGGCCCTGGAGATCGGGCGGAATCTGGTGCACGGCTCCGACGGCCCAGAGACCGCAGAGCACGAGCTGGCTCTGTTCTTCGAGGAGGATGAGCTGGTCGCCTGGGACCGCGATACGGACCGCTGGATCAACGAGTGATCTCTCGCGCTGACACAGCCACACCCGAGGGAGCCGATGGGCTCCCTCGTTTTTGCGCGTCGTCCCAGGCGACGTTGCCACACCGGAGGTCTCGCTTGTGGATCTGACGCTGTACGCTCTGCTCTTGCTCCTAGGCGCAATCTGGGGCGGCTCGTTTCTCCTCATCAAGATTGCCGGTAACGCTTTTGGGCCATTCACCATCGCCTTTCTGCGGGTGCTCCTGGGATCCATCATCCTGCGGCTCGTGCTACACGCCAGAGGTGTTCCGCCACCGCGCGGATCAGAGGCGCGCAAGCGCTTTGCCGTCGTGGGGGCCTTCAGTGTGTTCATTCCGTTCAGCCTAATCTCCTGGGGAACGCTGCGTATCCCTAGCGGATCGTCGGCCATCCTGAACGGCACCATGCCGCTCTTTTCGGCCATCGTGGCGCATCTCGTCGGCGAATCCCGTCTCAGTCTGCGCAGCGCCGCTGGCGTGTTGGTCGGATTCCTGGGTGTTCTGGTGCTTGCCCTACCCAACATGCGCAGCGGCTTGCTGGAAGGACTCTGGGGCCAGTTGGCCGTGCTACTCGCCTCGATGAGCTATGGCATCGGCATCGTGTACGCTCGGCGCAAGGTGACGAGATGGCCACCCCTTGCCGCTGCGTACGGGCAGATCGCCTACGGCTGCGCCTGGCTGTTCCCCCTTGCCCTGCTGGAGCAGCCGTGGCAGACTATGCCTACGGTGCCATCGGTGGGGGCCCTCCTGATGCTCGGCATCGTCCAAACGGCCATCGCCTATGTGATCTACTATGAGCTCTTGGCCAAAGGAGGTGTTACGTTCACATCCATGGTGACGTACATCCTACCGCCCTTTGGGTTGCTGTGGGGATGGGTCTTTCTGCGCGAGCCGTTGACCTGGCGGGCGATTCTCACGCTGGCGTTGATCATTGCAGGCATTCTGCTCGCGCGCTCGCCATCCAGGCCGGCGAGGTCTTCCAAGCCACAGGGAATGGCATCACATGCCCAAGGCCATGCCAAATCCTAGCGAAGCTCCCTCGTCGCTAGGGCGTCGCATCGGGCGCGTCTGGCTGCTCTATCTACGTGGGCAACTCTTGTCCGCCCTGAGCATCGGCGTGCTCACGTGGGTCGTGGGGGCGGGGCTTGGGCTGGCCGGTGCCCTCTGGCTTGGGCTCTTTGCCGGCCTCATGGAGACCGTACCCCATATCGGGCCGCTCGTGGCCGTCGTCCCAGCCATCGTCGTCGCGCTATGGAAGGGCTCGACGGTCATCGACGTCGCCAACTGGCAGTTTGCGCTGATCATCGCGGCAGTGTACGTGGCGATCCAGCAGATCGGATCGCTCATCATCCAGCCCAAGATGCTGGGCAGAGAGCTGGACCTTCCGCCGCTGGTGGTGCTCATCGCGATCGTAGCGGGAACCGCCCTCGGTGGCATCGCCGGCCTGCTGCTGGCCGTCCCGATCCTGGTGACCGTACGCGAGATCGTGACCTATGCCATCGAGCGTCGTCAGGGAAACCACCATCACCATAGCGGCGCGCCCGGCGTTGCATCCACTCAGGACAAGGAGTAAGCTCGACATTGAGGGAAAGCTGCGGGACCTCGATCGCAGGATGCATGGTCGTCCCGCACACATAGGAGGTATGCCATGGAACGGATCGGCTTCATCCTCAAGGTGAGAGAGGACAAGATCGAGGAGTACAAGCGGCGTCACGCCAACGTCTGGCCAGAGATGCTCGATGCGCTGCGCGAGACGGGCTGGCACAACTATACGCTGTTCATGCGCGAGGATGGGCTGCTCTTTGGCTATGTGGAAACGCCCGATTTTGAGGCCGCCAAGGCAGGCATGGCCGGAAAAGAGGTCAACGCTCGCTGGCAGGCCGAGATGGGAGAGCTCTTTGAGGCGCTAGAGGGCCAAGACCCCGACGAGGCCATGAACCCCCTGGAGATCGTCTTCCACCTGGACTAGGTGCCTCGGCTCTGATCGCCGAAACGTGGGCAGCCTACCGGCTGCCCACGCCGCTTGTCTCAGGAACCGGCTTCGCTCGCAATGCGTTGCAGACCAGGGGAGGCAGTCATCACTCGCGAACGGATCGCCTCCAACGACTCCTGAGACTTGGCCTCGAAGCGCAGCGTGATAACTGGTTCGGTCACGGACCGACGCGCCAAGGCCCACCCATCTGCGAACTGGATCTTGACGCCATCGAGGTGGCTGCGAGGCAGATCCGCAAAGGTCGCCTCGAGATCGCTCAGGATGGCGTCGGCCCTCTCTGGGGCACAGGGAAGACGGAGATCGGGCGTGATGGGGTAGCTCGGAACGCCCTCCATGGCAGCCGCAAGCGACAGGCCTCGCTTGTCCAGAATCTCGGCCAGCATCAGCGTGGCATACAGGGCGTCATCGCGCCCCAAGGCTCCAAAAAAGTAGTGGCCGCTGATCTCACCGCCGAGAGCGGCCTGCTCATCCAGCATGCGTGCCTTGATGAACGCGTGTCCTGACCGCTCCGCTAGAGCCACGCCGCCAGCACGCTCGATGGCTTCAGGCACCACAGAGGAACTCTTCAGGTCATAGACCACGCGCCCTCCGGCGTCGTCAGCCAGCCGATGCTCGACTAGGAGAGCAAAGATGCGGTCAGCGGCAAGCACCCGGCCGTTCTCATCCACAAAGATGACACGGTCGCCATCGCCATCATAGGCGGCACCCCACGCCCCCAAGCGCGCGCACACCGCCTGTAGATCGTTCAGATGCGTCGCGACGGCAGGATTCGGATGCCGATGGGGAAACGCACCGTCAGGCAGGCAGTAGAGAGGCTCCACGCGCAGACCAACACGCTGCAAAGCCATAGGCCCCAACCACCACATGGCGCCGTTGCCGGCATCCACCACTACTTCCCGGGGCGTTAGCTTGTCCCAAGGCGCAAGCAACGACTCTGCGTAGGGCTCGAGAGCGGGTGCCGTCCGGTAGCTCCCACGCGACGTGGGCCCCGTCTCTTCTGCCGCCTTGGCAAGAGCATCGATGTCTTCCGGCGTCACGGGGCGATCGCCGAACATCAGCTTGAAACCATTGTACTCTGGAGGATTGTGCGACGCCGTCACCATGACGGCCGCATAGGTGCCTAGCCGATCCTTGGCGTCATACACGACCGGTGTCGGCACCACGCCGATGTCAACCACCTGGGCCCCATGCGACACCAACCCGCGCGCAAACGCCCACTTCAGGGGCGACGAGCTAGGTCGCAGGTCCGACCCCAGCACAACGTCCCGGCCGGCAATCCTCTCGCCGACGGCACCCCCCAACCGCTCTGCGATCTCCTCATCCAGATCGCTGCCGTATACGCCACGAATGTCACAGGCCTTGTAGATGCTCATGCCAAATAAGCTCGCTCGGAGCAGGCATCCAAAAAGCGGCCGTAGCGTTCCTCATACGCGCTCGCCATCTGGTGCCGTGGCGTGACAGGGCGCTGAAGCCGAACCATGTTGCTAACCGCATCCTCGACCCTGGGATAGTGGGCCGACCGCGCGGCCAACATGGCGGCGCCCATCGCCCCCGATTCCTCTTCCGGAACGACCATCTCTTTGCCAAGCACGTCCGCGCGGATCTGAAGCCCCGCCCGGCTGCGCGATCCGCCGCCTGCGCAATAGATGCGATCGCCTACCTTGGCCCCAAGCGATGCCACCACCTCATAGGCAAGCCGCTCCACATAGGCGAGTCCCTCCAGGTGTGCGGCGTAGAGGGTCTCGACTTCGTCTGCCTCACTCAGGGTAAAACCCTCGGCCTCCGGCTGCACGAAGGGAAAGCGCTCTCCCTTGCGCGTCAGCGGGTACACGATCAAGTCCGTCGGCGTACGATCCAGGGCAGCGGCGTTCAGAGAAGCCAATCGCTCCGCACCGAAGCGAAGCGAAAGACAGTCGGCGCCTGTGCTGCTAGCGCCACCGGGGGACCACCAGCCATCCGGATGCCGATGGCAGTAGATCCGCCCCTCGGGATCACGCACGATCTCTTCGGTGACGCCCTTGAGCACCAACGTCGTACCCAGCGTCGAGTTCCAGTCCCCCAAGGATGCTGCTCCACTCGCCAGTTGAGAGGCATTGCCGTCGGTCGCACCTGCGGCCACCAGGCTGGTGCGCGATAGCCCTGTGGCGCGGGCCATGGCGGCAGAGATCCTACCAACTGCCTGGCCCGGCGCCACTACCTGCGGCAACTTGCCCTCCGGTAGTCCGAGCGACTCCCAGATCAAGCTGGGCCAAGCCAGATCCACCACGTCATAGCCCCATTTGAGAGCGCTCGTCCAATCCGCGGTTCCGGGCGTCCCCGTCAACCACGCCGTCACCAAATCCGCGGGGCTGAGGAGCCAGCGTGCCTTCTCCAAGCGTCGGGGATCGTGGTCGGCCAGCCACACCGCCTTGGTCAAGGCATAAGAAGCGCTCATGCGCGTGCCGATCTTTCGCTGCCATCCCGTGGTAGCCTCCATCACACGCGGGACGACGCTGGCCGCGCGCGCGTCGGAATACATGATAGCGTTGCCAACGGGCTCTCCTCCCGGATCCGCCAAGCACAGTGTCCCCGAGGTGGAGGTCACCGCCGCGGCAGCGATCTCGCTCGCGTCCAATCCCTGCTCGCGAAGTGCGGTCACGGTCTTGGCCAGGCATCGCACCAGGGCATCCCGCCACATGCGCGGATCCTGCTCAAAGGCCCCCTCGCTGGTGGAGACCAGGGTCTCTGGCGGGAATGCCTCGGACACTTGCGCTTTGACCAGTCCCGCAAGATCCGATACGATGGCTCGCGTGCCTTGCGTGCCAACATCGATTCCCAATACGAGCATGTTTGCTCCTCTTTCGCGTGGGCACTGGCTCCTTCATCAAGGCCATTCTACACGCGCCACGACACCAGAACCAGTGTCTCTTTGCCCCAGATCAAGGGAGAATCCCATGCCTGAGATGACGCCCTACCAACGCACCCTCGCCCGCCTGCAGGGGCAGCCCGTGGATAGAGCACCCAACCAGAACATTCTGATGGCCTACGCGGCACGATACATCGGCGCCACTTACAGCGAGCTCGCGCAGGACTATCGCGTCCTCGTCGAAGGGAATCTCCGGGCCTGCAGCGGTCTGCACATCGATGTGGTGAGCGCGATATCCGATCCCTGGCGAGAGGCATCCGCATTTGGCGCTGAGATCACCTTCCCCGAAGACTCGGTGCCGATCTGCCGCACTCCTCTCCTCGCCTCGTATGGTGACTGGTCCCGGCTGGCACCGTGGGACCCCTGGGAACATGAGCGGACCCGTGATCGTCTTCTGGCGATCCAAGCCTATCGGGAACGCGTCGGGGGGCAGTACCCCATCTGTGGCTGGGTGGAGGGCGCCGCCGCCGAGGCAGCCGATCTACGAGGGGTAAGCGCTTTCCTCGAGGACCTGGTGCTCGAGCCGGACGCAGCGCACGACCTCTTGGCGCTGTGCTGCGAGGCTGGGACCCGTTTCGCGCTCGAACAGGTTCGCGCGGGAGCAGACATTATCGGGATCGGTGACGCTGTGGCCTCCCTGATGAGCCCAAGGATGTACCGCGTCTATGCATTGCCCCATGAGCAGCGCATGGTAGGAGCTATCCACGAGGCGGGTGCTCTGGTCAAGCTGCACATCTGCGGCGACACTTCTCGCCACGTGCCAGACATGGTCACTACCGGGGCTGACATCCTGGATATCGACTGGATGGTCGATATGGCACAAGCTGTGGCAACGGCGGCTGGCCGGACGTCGATCAACGGCAACTATGATCCGGTTGCCGTGCTGCTGGAAGGCACGCCTCAGGAAGTCTATGACGCCGCTATGTCTTGCGTTCGCGCTGGAGATGCCAAGGCCTTTGTAAGCGCAGGCTGCGAGGTTCCCGTCAACACGCCACAGGAGAACCTGCTCGCGCACTATCGCGCCGTTCGCGATGCCGCCAGGGCCGGTAGCTAGTCGCAGCGGGCTTGGAAGCTCTACCTGCGCTTGCCGCAGCAGTTCTTGTACTTGAGTCCGGATCCGCACGGGCAGGGATCGTTGCGGCCGACGTTGGCAAAAGCAGATTCCGGCAGCACGCGCTTTCGCTGCTGCAGGATGCGATCAGCTAGCCGCTCAAAGCCCGGCTGGCTGTAAGCAAAGAACTGCTTGTAGCCCTCGCAAAGATAGTGCTTGGGATCACCCCCGATGCCGACAAAGCGTGGACATCCCTGCTGGCAGAGGTGCAGCCACGGGCACTCTTGGCATTCGGGACGCGGTTCGCTCTTGGCTCTGGCAAAGGCGCGGACCACATCGGTCTCGAAAAGCTCCTCGAGTGGCGTGTCCATGATGTTGCCGACGTACAGATCGTCGCGCACGAAAAAGTCGCACGGGTACACATCGCCGTTGTGCTCCACCACAAGATAGTTGCCGCACTCGTGCTGATACGTGCACATCGGCGTTGTCTCGCCCAGGTACCCAGCCAGGATGGCATCAAAGTCGCGAACGGACGTCTGCGGATTGCCGCCGTTATACCACCGATCAAAGAGGGCACACATCGCGTCGCCAAACTGCTGGGAGCTCACAGAGAAATCGGTCGCCTCGCCCGTGTCGGGGTCTTGCTCCACGCAGGGGATGAACTGCAGGTAGGTAAAGCCCTGAGCCACGAAATAGTCATAGATCTCGACAGCATGGTCCGCCGTGACGTCGTTGAGCACCGCAAGCACGTTGAACTGTGTATGATAGCGATGCAGCATCCTCGCCGTGCGCATCACCCGATCAAAGGTGCCCTGACCGCTAAGGTCGACGCGATAGGTATCATGATAGGCCGCCGGGCCATCCAGGCTCAGCCCCACAAGAAAGCGATACTCCCGCAGGAAACGCGCCCATGCCCCGTCTAGCAACGTCCCGTTGGTCTGCAGACCGTTGCTGACCGATTGTCCCGACCGACCGTACGCTTGCTGGAGGGCAACCACCTTTTCAAAGAAGGGGAGTCCCATCAGCGTCGGTTCACCGCCCTGCCAGCCAAATGTGGCGTGCTGTGGATTGAGTGCCATCCCCTGACGGATCAGCTCGTCCAGCACCTCGTCGCTCATGCGAGGACGACGCTCTCCCTTGTACGGATCCGTAGGGCGCTCGTGGTAGAAGCAATAGCGGCAGTGAAGGTTGCAGTCACCAGCAGCCGGTTTGATGAGCAAGCTACGTGCGGGTCTAGTCGAGGCCACGTGCTATCCTCCGAGGGTAACATCCTGCCACGATCTTAGGGTCGGCAATGGATCGTGTCAAAGCAGGCGACCTTGCCGCGACTAGCGCGAGATGCTAGAATCATGTGCCGCTCAAGGGAGGAGAATCCACTCCATGGACATGCTTGCCTCGCTCAATCCAGCCCAGCGCCAAGCAGTGCTTGCCGTCGATGGCCCGGTGCTCGTGCTGGCAGGGCCAGGCTCTGGGAAGACGCGCGTGCTCACCCATCGCATCGCCTACATGGTGCGCGAACGCGGCATCTCGCCCTATCGCATTCTAGCCGTTACATTCACGAACAAGGCCGCTCGCGAGATGCTGCTGCGGCTAGAGCGCCTCTTGGGCGAGACCCGAGGCCTCACGGTGGGCACGTTCCATGCGTTCTGCGCTCGCCTCTTGCGTCAGGAGGCAGCTGCAGCAGGCATTCGCCCCAACTATGTCATTCTGGATGCCGATGAGCAGCTGTCCCTCATCACGCGCCTCGCCAAGCGGCTCAACCTGGATTCGAAGCAGTATCCCCCGCGATCCATCCAGAGCGCCATCTCTCGCGCCAAGAACGCTTCCACCACGGTGAGCGAATACCAGCCCCCAACCTATTGGCACGAGGCAGCGCAGCGTGTGTGGGAATCGTATGAGGAAATCAAAGAGACCACCGCCGGACTCGATTTCGACGATCTTCTCCTCCTAGCGGAGCGCCTGCTGCGCGACAACGCCGAGGCGCGCGCACGTTATCAGAACCGCTACCAGTACGTCCTCGTGGACGAATTCCAGGACACCAACCAAGCCCAGTACGATCTGGTGACGCATCTGGGCGGTGAGCGACAGAATGTCTTTGCAGTGGGCGACGAGGATCAGAGCATCTACAGTTGGCGGGGAGCCGACTATCGCAACGTGTCTCGGTTCCGCTCCACCTATCCAGAGGCCAAGGTCTTTTTGCTCGAGCAGAACTATCGCTCCAGCCAGAGCATTCTGGACGTCGCCCAGGCCGTCATCGCATCCAATCCCCATCGCACGCCCAAAAAGCTCTGGACAGAGAACTCTTCAGGGCCCAAGGTCCAGCTACACGAGGCATTCGACGAGCGCGACGAGGCCGAGTACGTCGTCAACGAGATCACACGCTTGGTACACCATGAAAAAGCGTGCCGATTCGCCGATTGCGCGGTGATGTTCCGCACCAACGCACAGTCCCGCTCGCTAGAGGATGCTCTCATGCGGCGCGGGATCCGCTATGTCCTGGTAGGGGGCACGCGATTCTACCAGCGCCGGGAGATCAAGGATCTCATCGCGTATCTCAGGCTGCTGCTGAACCCCAGCGACGAACTCGCCCTCGCACGCGTGATGAACGTGCCGCCGAGAGGCATCGGTCGTAAGACGGCCGCCAGCCTAGGCAAGTGGGCGCGCTCCTTGTGCAAGACGCGGGGCGAGGCCCTTCTCCATCTCGCAAGCCTGGCCGCCGCCAACCAAGCCGAGGCTCAAACGCCCTTTGACACGCGTACCCGCCGCGCGTTGGTCCCGCTCGCCTCGCTCTTGGCCGATCTGCGCAACTTTGCCACAACCCAGGGCGCTCTGTCGAGAGTCCTGACCGAGGTCATCGATCGTACAGACTATGTGGACTATCTCAACGATGGCGGCGAGGATGCCGAGGACCGCATCGATAACGTGCGCGAGTTGGTATCGGCCACCCAGGAGTATGATGGGCTGGAAATCCGGCAAGCCCTGCCTGCGTTTCTAGAGCAGGTCTCTCTCGTCGCCGATGTAGATGAGCTAGACGCCAAAGGCTCTGGGGACGCAATGACGCTGCTCACGCTCCACGCTGCCAAAGGCCTCGAGTTCTATGCCGTGTTCATGGTCGGCATGGAGGAGGGCCTCTGTCCCCACGCACGCTCGATGAACGATGACCAGGCCATGCGCGAGGAGCGCCGCCTGTGCTATGTGGGCATCACCCGCGCCAAGCGACACCTCGCCCTTGTGCGCACGTTTCGTCGCAGGCGCTACGGTCGCTCCGAGCCATCGACGCCCTCTCGCTTTCTCGCCGACATTCCCGCCGCGATGCTAGCGGGCCACGTCGTCCAGCAGGCCGGTCAGTCAAGCCCCGACTCGGGCATCTCTCGTCCCGACGTGAGTCGCCGGCGAGCCCTCCTCGATCGGGCCCGACGGCGCCATCAGCCATCGTCCTCGGCCTCTCACACATCCACGCATTCCAAGGCAGGGGATGCCCCGGAAGTTCGCCGGCCCAGACGACGGTCGGCCCCCGCCATAGCACCGCAAGCCCCCTCGAGAGAAGCGACATTCGGGCCGGGCGACAAGGTCGTGCACGAGGCATTCGGGAAAGGCACCGTCGTCAGCAGCAAAGTGGTGGACGGCGATGAGGAGGTCACGGTAGCGTTTGGCGAGGACCAGGGCATCAAGCGCCTCATGGCGAGCTATGCCAAACTCGAGCCCGCCTAGAACCGAGGCCCCAGAGGCCCACGCGCCCAAGGCCTGGGAATGGGCAACGCCGTGGCTGGTAGGCGTCCTGGCCCTGGCAATCTATGTCAGCACGGCTGCCCCAAGCCTCAACTGGGCCCACCATGGCGCCGATGGAGGCGATTTCATCGCGGCGGCGATGACCTGCGGCGTCCCACACCCCAGCGGCTACCCTACGTACATGCTGATCGGCCGGCTGTTCGCGCTCCTTCCCTTTGGCCCGCTTGCGCGCCGCTTCAATCTGTTGTCCGCGACCACGGCTGCCATCGCTGCGGCGCTGGCAGCCGTGGTGTCGCGCCGCATCGCAACAAGGAACCTGGAAGACCCCCCACCTGGTGGCCGGTGGTCGCCCAAGTCGCGGGTGGCACCATGGTTGCCTTTGCCCCGGCCATCTGGTCACAAGCCCTCATCGCCGAGGTCTACACGCTCCACCTAGCCATCCTAGCCAGCCTGCTGGCCATGGCCATCGTCCCGTCCAAGCTGACAGAGTGGCGAGGTCTTGCCCTGGGCGTCCTCGCCGGCATCGGGATTGGCAACCATCTCACGTTGGCGCTGGCGTTGCCCGGTGTAGCGATCCTCTCTTGGCGCAAGCTGACGAAACGAGGGGGCGTTGCGGCAGGGGTGGGCAGCCTGTTGGGATTGGGCGTCTATATCTACCCCCCGCTGGCGGCCCGGGGGCTTCCGCCGGTGAGCTGGGGCAACGCGGCGACACTCTCAGGATTCTGGTGGCTGGTGAGCGGTCAGCTCTACCATCGCTACGCCTTGGCGGCATCGTGGCCACAAGTGGCACAACGGCTTCTGGCGGCGATCGGCCTATGGCGAGAGCAGTTCGGCCTGTTGGGGGTAGCCCTGACGTTCTTGGGCATCTATGGCTGGATCGAGGGACAGCGCTGGCGTCTTCTGGCGGGCACAGGAAGCGTCTGCGTGCTCATGCTGGCCTACGCCGCTACCTACCAGACGGCGGATTCCATGCTCTACCTGCTGCCGTGCTACTTGGTGGGTGCCGTGTGGATCGTTGCAGGCGGGGATTGGCTAGCTCGGATCGTCCTCATGGAGACGGGTCTGCGGGACAAATGGGTCTTCCCACTCATCGGAGCCTTGCTCATCGCCATGCCCACCACGCGGGCCATCGGTTGCTACGATTCGCTCGATCTCTCGGACGATCATGAGGCCGAGGCCTGGCTCTCAGAGGCATTGGCCACGTTGCCCGAGGACGCCGCCTTCCTCTCGGTTGAGGATCGCCACACCTTTGCCCTCTGGTACGCCACGTACGCCCAGAAGCGGCGCCCGGACGTTCTCGTGGTGGACGTGGACCTCTATGTCGAACCGTGGTATCGGGAACAGGTCTGGCGTCAGGCAGATCTCAAGGCCGAAACGCCCGAGACACTGGATGGACTGGTGACTGCCCTATGTGACCGTCGATCGGTCTATGTCGGCACCAATCGGTTCGACTTGGTGCAGCGCTATCGCCTAGCCAGGCATGGTCCGGTCTGGCAACTAGCTTGCGAAAACGAGCAGCCATGAAGGCAGCGATCCCACCACAAAAACCAGCAGCCAGGCGATGGCCGTGGTGATGATCGCATTCTCCATGCCAATCTCGAGAGTCTCTCGCACGGCAAAGACGGCGAGTGCGATGGCAGCCAGCCACGCCACCACGGTAACCAGCCAGCCCACGCACCCTACGCCACTCAGGGCGACGAGCAGCATCGGCACGTTGGCATATCCCATCGACCGGGCCATCTCCCAGAAGGTCGTGGAGCTCCCGAAAAAGTTGGCGCCCATAAAGACTGCCGCATAGCTCCAGAACAGCCAGTTGACCGCCACACCAATCACCAAGCGCAACATGAATGCTACCAGCGATCGATCTGCCGATATGGCAACGCCCACGGCCGACAGCAAGGCAGACACACCTACGATGAGCGCTGCCTCGCGGGTAGCTGCCTCATCGGTTCGGATCTCGCGGAACACTTGCCAGTCCAGACGCACCAGCCGTTGAAGTCTACGCCCGATGGACTCTAGCATGCCTCACTACCTCCTGGATTCTACGCTGCCAAGCCGGCATCTGCTTTGCATCTACCTCCTATACGTCATCCACGCGGAGAAGTGTCGGCACACCGCCATGATCCAGCCGCCTTTGCCACCCACCGCCCGCCATGCTACAATCGCGCGCGTGTCGCATCCCGCACGAGCAAGCGAGCTCTTTTGTGATCTGGTTCGTCTATGCCCCCGGATTCCTGATTCTAGCCGGCGCCATCGTGCGCTTGGTTCCGGCATTCCTCGGTGAGCGGACGCACCGCATCATCGCAGCTGCCATCATGATCTTGTCCGCTATCCTGGTCGCCTACACGCCGTCATCGGGTTGGGTTTTGCAGGCCCGTTACCACTTGCTGAGCGATACGCCTGTCTACATCCAGCTTGCCCTCGATGGCCTTTCCATGGTGACGTCGCTCGCTCTGCTATTGAGCGCGGCGTGGGCTGCGCTAGTGCCGCGTGACAGCGATTCTGCATTAGAGTTCAGCGACTGGGGCGTTCTCAGCGCGACGCTGTTCCTCCTACTGGCCGCCAATCCGCTCACGCTCGCCATCACCTGGACCGCGTTTGCCCTTGTGCGAGTTGTAGTCTCCCGACGAGAGACTGGCGAGACGAGCAGCCTTGTCATCGCTTCGGAGCTTGCGTCGCTCACGATGCTGCTAGCTGCCATCTATCCGCTGGGCATGGATGCGCTGTCGACGCCCCTTTTCCCGATGCAGCCGCAAGGCATCCAGAGCTGGCTGGTCATCGTCTCGTAGCTGCTTCG
>CAYOBT010000002.1:0-30992 GCA_964402205.1 uncultured Anaerolineales bacterium | reverse complement strand
CTCTTACATCGTGGTGACGCCCGACCTCGGGAAACACGTGACAGACCCGGAACTTTATATGCGAAGGCTTCGCGAAACCATTGTGGAACAAGAAACCCTCGGAGATCTACAGAACCGCATTTTCCTCCAGGTTTTTGATGAAGTATTCCCTCAAGCCGTCGAATCGCTCCGGCAATCGAAGGATATCCGGCAAGAAGTCCGGCGAGTGGAAGATGCCATCACCCGAGGAAGCGTCGCTCAAGCGAGTGCTGCCTTTGGTCAAAGAGTACGGTGCAGCCATCATCGGTCTAACAATGGACGACTCGGGCATCCCGGCGACGGCCGAGGAGCGTGTGGCCGTGGCGACCAAGATCGTGGAACGCGCTGAGGCCTTGGGTATCCCCCGAGAGGATATCCTCATCGATTGCTTGGTGCTGGCAGTCTCTGCCGATCAGACCGCAGCCAAGACGACACTGGAAGCTATCCAAGGCGTCCGCGATCAACTCGGCGTGAACATGACACTCGGTGCTAGCAACGTCTCCTTTGGCCTGCCCGATCGGGAGAACGTCAACGCTGTGTTCCTGGCCATGGCCGTTGCCACGGGCGTCAACGCCCCTATCGTGAACCCAACCCATGCCTGCAAGACGATCATGGCGGCTGACCTGCTACTTGGTAGAGACGAGTTTGCCATGAACTATGTCACGTACTGCCGACGCATCGCGCGAGCTCAGAAAGGGTAGTCTGACGAGGCCTCGGGGCGCCGTGAAGGCCAGCCCCACGCGCGAGTCTCGCCGCCGATAGGAGTGGAAACGGAATAGCATGACGCTTGCACTTGGCATCGACACGGGTGGCACCTATACCGACGCAGCGTTGGTCGACTATGCCTCTGGGACACTGCTGCGTAGCGGCAAGGCTCTCACGACCAAGCACGATCTCGCCATCGGCATCGCAGAGGCGATATCGCACGCGATAGAAGACGAGCACGAGCGGATCGGCCTGGTTTCGCTCTCGACCACGTTGGCTACGAACGCCATCGTCGAGGGCAAGGGCGCTCCCTTTTGCGCCCTGCTGATCGGCTACGAGGGCCGTGTGGCCGACAGTACGGCTTGGGAGCAACTCTTGGGCACGCGGCGCTATGCGATGATCGCCGGGGGCCACGATGCCACGGGCGAGCCCAGTGCTCCCCTCGACGAGGCAGCCCTGCGGACTGCCATCCTTGAGCACGCGCCCAACGTAGAGGCCTTTGCCATCTCGGGGTTCTTTGGCACGCGCAACCCGTCGCACGAGCAGCGCGCAGCCGATCTGGTCCACGAGCTCACCGGCTTGCCCGTCACGTGCGGGCACGAGCTCACGCATCGTCTGGATGCCCTGCGGCGGGCCGGCACGGTCGCCCTGAACGCCCGGCTGATCCCTCTGCTGCGGGAACTCATAGAGGCGGTCTTGCAATCCGTCCACGACCAAGGCATCCAGGCGCCCCTGATGGTCGTCAAAGGCGATGGATCCTTGATGGACGCTAGGATGGCCTTGCTCCGCCCAGTCGAGACCATCCTGGCGGGGCCGGCAGCCAGTGTCGTGGGCGCGCAGCACCTTGCCGGTGGCGGCGACGTGGTGGTGGCCGACATGGGCGGCACCACCACCGATATCGCGATGCTGCACGACGGCCAGCCCAAGCTGGACCCCAAGGGCGCGCGCGTTGGACAGTGGCACACCATGGTAGAAGCTGTGCAGGTTCACACCGTTGGCCTCGGTGGTGACAGCCGTGTCTGGCTGACAGATCGAGATGACCTCGCGCTGGGACCCGAACGTGTCCTGCCTCTCTGCATGTTGGCAGCGCGCTGGCCCGCAGTGCTAGAGGAGCTCGAGCAACAGGCGCGGCGGGGCCGACCTGGTGCATCCCACGACGGCGAGTTCCTGACCCTGCAACGAGACTATGGTAGGCACGTCGATGGCGCGCCAGCTCCCATCCACAGGCTACTGCAGACGATTGCGGATCATCCTCTCTCGTTGCACCAGGCGTACGAGATCTTGGAGCAGCCCCTGCTCTATACTAGCACGCTGCGCGCGCTAGAACGCGAAGGTATACTGCTGCGCTCGGCGCTGACACCTACCGACGCGGCACATTGCGTTGGGCTCTATGACGCCTGGGAACCGCTTGGGGCAGCATTGGGCGCACAGATCTTTGCCCGGCGCCTGGGCGTCGAGGCACGTTCGCTGGCCCAGAGGGTCATGGCGCTGACGAGCCAGCGCGTCGCCCGCGAGATCATCCTTGCGCTCACGCCGCACAACGGCGATGGCGTTTCGCTTAACCATCTCGAAGCGCATATGCTTGCAGAGGCCGTCGCCCCGACGCCAGGGGCGCCCCTCACATGCGCCATCACCCTGAAGCCACGGCTGGTGGCACTGGGAGCTCCGGTGCGCACCTACTTTGGTCACGTGCGAGCCCTTCTTAGCAGCGATCTGGTCATCCCCGAGGGCACAGAAGTAGCCAACGCCATCGGCGCCGTGGTGGGCAGCGTCGTTCAGCAAGTCCACGCGCGCATTGTGCCTCTGGAGGAGGAGGACGGCTTCCGCGTGCACCTCCAAGAGGGCGTCCATGTCGTCGAGACGCGTGACCAGGCAGAAGCCTTTGCTCGAGACCGCGTGCGTGCCGCGGCACGCGCACAAGCCAAGGCAGCGGGCGCCGAGGACATCGAGATCCAGCTCACGGTGCAGGAGCACAGCGCTCCCCTCGCCGAAACCTGGGGCGACGCCTTGTACCTCGGCACCACCATGACAGCTCGAGCCGTCGGGCGCCCACGAATCGCTGCAGACTAGACGTAGCGGATGGCCCGGCGTTTGCCTCGCGTCTCTGACCTGAGTATCATCGAAATGTGTCTTGGAGCGTTTGGCGGAATCCGCACAATCGATAGGCACCATCAAGGAGAGCGACACTCGTGAGGGTCGGACGCGTTGCCCGCGTAATGGGCGTTGTAGTTGACGCTCGCTTCGCGCCCGGCGATCTTCCTGCCATCAACAGCGCTCTTGTCATTGAGCGGCCTCAGCAGCCGTCACTCGTCTTGGAGGTGCAGGAGCACATCGATCCACAGACTGTGCGGTGCATCGCCATGTCGACCACCTCCGGTCTGCACCGTAACATGACGGTGACCGACACAGAGCGACCGATCCAGGTCCCCGTAGGCGATGGCACCTTGGGACGCATGTTCAACGTGCTAGGAGAGCCCATCGATCGTCAAGGTGAGGTGTCCTACACCGAAAAGCGGCCCATTCACCTGACCGCGCCCGAGCTAAAGGAGCAACGGCTCACCAGCGAGATCCTCGAGACGGGGCTGAAGGTCATCGACCTCTTGACGCCATATGGCCAGGGAACCAAGATCGGCCTCTTTGGCGGAGCGGGCGTCGGCAAGACGATGCTGGTGATCGAGCTGATCCGACACAGCACGCGGCGACGCGACGCGCTCGCTATCTTTGCAGGAGTAGGTGAGCGTACCCGCGAGGGCAACGACCTCTGGCTAAGCATGCGCCGCTCGGGCGTGCTGGACGATAGCGTGCTAGTCTTTGGCCAGATGAACGAGCCGCCGGGAGCCCGCCTACGCGTACCGTTCACGGCGCTCACCATGTCGCAGTATTTCCGCGATGATAGCGGCCGCGACGTCCTTCTCTTTATCGACAACGTCTACCGCTACGTGCAGGCCGGCGCCGAGATCTCGGCGTTGCTGGGCCGAGTGCCCAGCGCGGTAGGTTACCAGCCCACGTTGGCCACCGAGATGGGCGAGCTCCAGGAACGCATCACCAGTACGACCAGTGGCGCCATCACCTCGGTGCAAGCCATCTATGTTCCCGCCGATGACATCACCGATCCCGGCGTTGTAGCGGCATTTGCGCACCTGGACGCCATCACGGTGCTGACGCGCAAGCTATCCAGCCAAGGGTTCTACCCAGCAGTAGACCCGCTGGACTCTTCGTCCAAGATGCTCGAGGCCCGCTACGTTGGCGATCGCCACGTGCGCATCGCCACGGAGGTCAAGGCGGCCCTGGCCAAATACGAGGCGCTTCAGGACATCATCTCCATCCTTGGCACCGACGAGCTATCCGAGGAGGACCAGACCGTCGTGCGTCGCGCCAGGCGGCTCCAACGCTTCCTGACGCAACCCTTTTTCTCCACAGAGCAGTACACGGGGCTCGAGGGTCGGTACGTCAGCATCGACGAGACCCTAGACGGCTTTGAGGCCATCCTAGCCGGCGAGCTCGACGAGGTGCCCGAGCAGGCGCTCTATATGATTGGCACGATAGACGAAGCCTTCGAAAAGGCCGAGGAACTCGAGCGGAGATGAGTGACGATATCCAAGCACCAGAGCGATTGCAGTTGGTGATCCTCACTCCCGATCGGGTGCTCTTTCGAGGGCCGGTGCAGTGGGTGCAAGTGCCCCTCGAAGATGGACTGCTGGGGGTGTGGCCCGGCCACGCTCCCCTCATAGGCGCACTAGGACATGGAACAGCAACCTACGACACGGGAGATGGCACCCAAAGGACCGAGGTCGCGGGAGGCATTCTGCGCGTTGCGGGCGAGCGCTGCTCACTCTTGACGGTGACGGCAGGAGAGGAGCTGCCCGAGGACAAGGGCACAGGCGCCAACTTGGCTGCAGCGCTCGAGGCGGCGCTGCAGGAGCACCTTTCAGAGCAAGAGCTGGCAGAGCTGCAAGAGCTTGACCGATGAGCCCAAGCACGCTAGCCATCTGGCTCGTTGCTGGAGCCATCATGGCAGCCGTGAACGCCCTCGCCATCGCGGCCACCATCCGTCGGTTTCCGGACGCGTCCGACGAGGCAAGACGCCTCCTCACCCGCACATTGCCGCTCAGGCTCGCGCTCCAAGCTACGGTCCTATGCGGAGCCATCCGCCAGGGCACGCTGGGCGTGATTGGGTGGCTACTGGGTTACCTGTTAGGTCGATCGTTGCTGGTTAGTTGGGCATTGCGGCGCACAAGAGCGCTCGGCAATGCCCTGAGGCGAGGATAGGATAGTGGGCGCGATCACAGATATCTTCCCAAAGACCGAGTTCCTCATCCTAGGCATCCCAGTACGCGACTCGATTGTGCATTCCTGGATCATCACGATGATCCTGTTGGCCGGTGCGGCCTGGGCCCGGAAGCGGCTACGAACGTGGGAGCCACGCCCATGGCAATTGGCCATCGAGTACTTTTACGCCTATGTGATCGGTCTGACAAGGGACTATGGCGGGCGCGCGCTTCCAGAGGTCATCCCGCTCATTGCCACCATGCTCGCTTACATTGCCATCGCCAACCTGCTTGGCATGGTGCCTATGCTTCAGGCGCCCACGCGCGACATTAACGTTAGCGCCGCGTTGTCGGTAGTGACGCTTGGATCGGTTTGGTATTTCGGCATCAAGGAACGGGGCGCCGTCCGCTATCTGCGGCAGTTCATCAATCCGCTAAGCCTGGTGAGCGAGGTCAGCCGCACGCTCTCCATGGCGCTGCGCCTCTTTGGCAACATCATGGCTGGGGAGCTCATCGTCGCCACGGTGTTTGCGCTTGTGCCGCCCGTGGCGCCCATTCTGTTCAACGCCCTGACGATGATCACCAGCGTGATCCAGGCCCTGGTCTTTGCTGTGCTTACCTTGGTGTTCATCGTCAACGCTACAGGCGTTCAGTCGCCTTCATAGCCTTTCGCCTGCCCGCAGAGGGCACAGGGATCTAGCCATTTGGAAAGGAGTCAGAACCCCCATGCAGTCAGAGCAGCTTCTGCAGTTCTCGGTTGTGACCACAATCGTTGTGGGCGTGAGCATCGTGCTGGGGACCATCACCGCCGCCCTGATGGAGGGACGCGCCGTCGCCAAGGCTTTCGATGACATGGCGAGGCAGCCTTCCGTCGCGGACCAGATCCGGGGCCTTCTGTTCGTCGTCCTGGCCATCCTCGAGTCCACAGCCATCTATGTGCTCTTGATCTGCCTCATCCTGCTCTTTGCGAACCCGTTTGCCAACGTCTTTGGCCTCTAGGGAGGCAGCGATGCTGGAACTGGACCTGGCAACGCTCATCTTCCAGATCCTGAACTTTGTCATCATCCTGGTTGGGCTCAACTATCTCATCTTCCGGCCCATCAGGAACAAGCTGAAAGAGCGCGATGCCGCCATCGCTGACAAGCTGGACAACGCTCGCGAGCAGGAGGCCGAGGCCGCCCAGTTGCGCGAGTCGTGGCAGGAGCGCGTGCGCGCCATGGATCGCGAGGCGGAAGAGACCATCCAGAATGCGCAGGCCGAGGCAGATCGCAAGGCATCTCAGATTCTGGAGGAAGCTCGTCATCGCCTGGACGAGCTGACGGTGCAGATGAGAGAGGACCTCGAGCGGCAACGCGGCGAGATCGTCGCTCAGCACTATGACGAAATGCTTGATACAATCATCGCGCTTTCCGGCAATGTGGTCCAGTCCGTGACCACGCGTCGGACCCACGATGATCTCGTCACCAACTTTTGCGCGAGCATCTACCAGATGGCGCAGGGCGACGTAGAAGCCTACCGACGCGTCATGGCCAATCGGGTGCCTACCGCCTTTGTGGCCACACCCGTGCCGCTTACACCAGAGCAAACCAAGACCGTCACGGATACGCTCTCCTCCCTCATCGACCGTCGCGTCGAACTACAGGTACGTGTTCAGCCCGAGCTGATCGCCGGTATCCAGGTCCGGCTGGCCGACAAGCTGATCGACAATACCATCCTGAGCCAGCTTAACCGGATCCGCGATCGCGTGCGGGGAGACTTGATGGAGCGCCTAGGAGACAAGGGCACACACGATGCAGGACGACCGGCGACGCAAGTCGCAGGGAGCGCCGCAAACGGATAGTGCACCCGTCGAGGAGGGCGTTGATTCAACGCAGGAATACTCCTCGGGTGGCGAACGGCTGCGTCCGACGTACACAGGACTCCTCGGCTTCCGTCCGGAGGTCGCATTCCAAGAGATGCTCGATTCAGTATCAAGGCATAGCAAAAAGACTGATACATCCCTATCGGTCACAGAGAGCCGCGGGGAGCCAAGCGGGAGCTCGGCCAAAGTCCGTAGTCGCTCTTCGCAGATCACCCAACGCTACGTGAACCGACCAAAGGAATCGCTGCGCACCATGCTCAACTCCGTCGTCACTGAGACGCGCGGGGCGCGTTCGGGACTGTCGGTGCGCGATGTGGGAACGGTAAGCCAAGTCGGAGACGGAGTTGCATCCGTGTGGGGACTACCCCAAGTCGCCACTGACGAGCTCCTTAGGTTTCCCAATGGCGTCTTGGGCCTTGTGATGAACCTTGAGACCAATTCGATCGACTGCATCCTGCTTGGGTCAGACGAAGGCATCCAGGGCGGCGATCCCGTCTGGCCCACCGGAGAACGGATCCAGGTTCCCGTGGGTGAGGCGCTCCTGGGCCGAGCCGTCAACCCTCTCGGTGAGCCCATTGACGGCCGGGGAGCACTGTACGCCGACGAGACGCGCTTTGTTGAGCGCGAGGCCCCTGGCGTCGTCGAGCGCCAGCCCGTGGAAGAGCCTCTGCACACGGGCCTAAAGGCCATTGACGCCATTGTGCCCATCGGCCGGGGTCAGCGCGAGCTCATTGTTGGCGACCGCCAGACGGGCAAGACAACCATCGCCCTGGATACCATCGTCAGCCAAAGGGATGCTGACGTTATCTGCGTGTACGTCAGCATCGGCCAACGTCGTTCCTCAGCCCTTCAAGTGCTACGCACGTTGGAGGAAGAAGGCGCCCTTGGGCACACGATCATGGTCATGGCGGCACCCGACGATCCTCCTGCCCTGCTCTACCTGGCGCCCTATGCCGGATGCACCATCGCCGAGGGGTATCTCGATCATGGCCGAGACGTCCTCATCGTGTACGACGATCTTACCAAGCACGCCGATGCTTACCGAGAACTATCGCTGCTGTTGCGGCGCCCTCCGGGCCGCGAAGCCTATCCCGGCGACATCTTTTACCTTCATGCCCGCCTACTAGAGCGCGCCGCTCGTCTCAACGACAGGATCGGCGGAGGCAGCATCACGGCGCTCCCTATCGTCGAGACGCGTCGAGGGAATATCCAAGCCTACATTCCGACGAACCTGATCTCTATCACCGATGGCCAGATCTACCTAGATCCGGATCTGTTCAACGAGGACATCAAGCCCGCCGTCGATGCCGGTCAGTCGGTGTCGCGTGTGGGAGGCGCGGCTCAGGCGCCCATCATGCGCCGCGTGAGCTCCCAGGTGAAGCTAGCCCTGGCCCAGTATGAGGAAGTGGCGCACTTTGCACGGTTTGGCAGCGAGATCGATCCCACGACTCAGGAGCAGATCGTGCGCGGCGAGCGCCTGCGCGAGGTCCTCAAGCAGCCGGCTCACAAGCCATTGCCTCTGGCGCGGCAGGTCCTGGCGTTCTTTGCTGCCAACCGGGGCTTTCTAGACCATCTGCCCACGGAACAGGTAGCGAGCTTTGAAGAGTCCTTGTGGGAGTATGCCCAGCGCGAACACCCAGCTGTGATCCGCAGCATCGACGAAGAGCAAGAGCTGACCACCGAGCTAGAACAAGACATGCTGCAGCTCATCCGCGATTTCTCGGATCGTTCGGTCTAGCATGGAAGACCTGGAGCGCATCAAAGAACACTTGCGTAATGTCCAGAGCGTCGAGCCGATCATCTCGGCCCTCAGGACGATCGCCGCAAGCACTTGGCGTCAGGCTCGCGGCCGGCTCCAAGCCACCCAGGACTATACAGAGGACCTGGGAGCTGTGCTGTCTTCGCTGCTACCCAGGTTGACGCAGTCCTCTCGGCCACTCCCGCTCGTCGTGCCCGACCGCACCTCTGCTACCAAGACAGCCCTGGTGGTGGTCGCCTCGGATCGAGGCCTCTGTGGTTCCTACAATGACATCATCCTCGAAAGAGCGGACAGGCATTTGGCGCAGCATTCAGGCAACACCTCGCCGCTGTTGATCACGCTGGGATCGCGAGCGGAGCAGCATTTCAGCGCGCGGGGCGCTACGCCGTTTCTGGCGCAGCCCATGCCGGTGACGCGGGTAGTGAGCTACCGGGCCATCAGAGCATTGGCAGGGGCCCTAGAGAAACTGCTGGCCAGCGCCATGGTAAAAGCCATCGATCTCGTGTATGCGCCCTACCGAGGGGGCATGGCTGCGCGGGCAGAGGTCAGTCGCTGGCTGCCCATCACGCCGTCGCAGCTGCCAGAAGCTGGAGTGAGTGATCGGTCTCCTATCATCGAGGGAGACGCCATCGCCATGGCTCGGTACGCACTCGATGAATGGACACGTGTGCGGCTTTTCCAGCTGATCGTGGAATCCGTAGCGACCGAACACGCCAGCCGCTTCTTTGCCATGGAGCGTGCCAGCGACAACCTATCGGAGCTGATCGAGGAGCTCACACAAGTTTACCACAGCGCTCGCCAGCACGCGATCACCATGGAGATGCTAGACTTGGTAGCTGGTTCGGGCATCCTGAAGCCTCCCTCAGAACGACAGATCCACTGAGTTGCCGTCCGCCGCGCCACCTGCTATACTATGACTGTCATGGTGTCAAGGAGCGGTAAACCTACTATGTTTGAGACTGAATCGTCTGAACCTCCGAGTACCCCCGCCGACCAACGTAGCCCCATGGGGCGTTGGTCGGCAGCGCGCATCATGCGCTGTGGTCCCCAAGCTATGCTCTCGCGCAAGTTTCCCCAGCACAGGGTGTGTTCACACACCAACCTTCGGCCATGCTAGCGACGCCTAGTCGGAGCATGGGTCCTCGGCCTGTACTGGGATTTGGATCACGTGGGAGCATACAACTGAAATGTCGATCTTTTCGATGCAAATGGACAAGCTAGGACAGTATCGCCGATTGGCCGGTGTCGATGCCATCGCGCGTCGATGTTTCACCAACAACTCGTTCGATGGCATCCTCACGATGGTGGGTGTGATCATCGGCTCGTACGTAGCTGGGTTGCTCAATGCCCGCATCGTGCTCACCACTGGCCTCGCTACGTGTATGGCTATGGGCGTCTCGGGAGGCTGGGGAGCCTATGTATCGGAGCGCGCCGAGCGCCGCCATCAGCTTCAGGAGCTCGAGCATGCCATGCTGCGTGACTTGCAGCTCACCGAGCAGGCTAGGGCATCGCGGTTTGCCGTCTGGGTAATCACGACCGTGGACGGTCTCTCGCCGTTGCTCTCGGGATCCATCGTCCTGATACCCTTCATGCTCTCCGGTTCGCTCATCACCATTCAGCAGGCGTACGCCTCGTCGCTGGTTATTGCTCTAGCTCTGCTCTTCGGCCTGGGCGTCTTCCTTGCCAAGGTCGGTCGTGACGGCGTCATCCGGTCAGGAATGCGGATGGTCGTCGCGGGATTGGTGTGCGTCGTGATGTCGTTCCTCCTGTCGTCTGGCAGCTCGCGATAGCACCCGCGGATGTGGAACCGTGTGGCCCTACTCACAGCCGGCATGGCGCTTGGCTGGAGCTTGGTCACGTGGCTCTCTGGCACTGAGGAAGCTAGCGGAAGAGCGCGTTTCCACGTAGGGCTGGCCACCTTGGCAGGAGCTGCCCTCATTCTCTGGTTGGGTATAGAAAACGTCGCCACGGCAGTCGTGGCGACGTTTGTGTTTGGCGTCGGCGCCATGGTGGCGTATGCCGCTCGCGCGAAGCAGTTCCTTCGCCCGCCCGAACCCGCGCCGCTCTCCCCAACCACCAACACGGACCTCGCCTCAGATGAGCGATTGGCCGTGCTACTATCGCCGGGGCCACCTCCCCGCTATAGCCCGGCGGCGATCGCGCGCCTGCAGACACGCGGCGTCCTGCCGTCTGGCTTTGCTCAGTGCTGGCTCCAAGCGCCGGTGGCTTACCGTCGACTGCGTCGTGCCTATCGGGAACGTGGCCCCCTCCCGCTGTCCATCGCTCAGGAAAACGCGCGAATGCAGCTCCAAGAGCGCCTGGGATCGGCGTGGCACGTGGAGTCGGCCTATCTGGGCGATGAGCAGACCCTCGCCGTACGTCTCCTGCGCTGGCGCCGTAGAGGCTACCGCGAGGCCATCGTGCTTCCGGTGGACCTCGATGCCAGCGACCAGGCCGAGATCGCGTCGCAGCTGCGGGAATCCGTCGCTGCCCCTTTCGTCGCGCACGTCGCGCCGGTGACGCAAATCATCGCCCGTAACGTGTACGAGGACACCATTCGGGCGCTCTACTCTGATACCGAACCACCGGCATGCTCTCCTCCTACCCCGCAAGCCATCGACGAGCTGGCGACACTCGCTACTGCCGCGCGAGACTGATCTTTGCACTCGGGCGAGTCAGCCCCTAAGATTGCTCTCTGATATCCCATAGGAATGGGGGAATCATGTCACCCGTTCACCTGAAAGACAAAGCAACCATCGTCATCTTTGGTGCCTCTGGCGACTTGGCCCGGCGCAAGCTGGTGCCAGCGCTACACGCCCTCGCCTGCGAGCTCAGGTCCTTTGCCAACCAGATCCAGGTTGTGGGTGTCGCCCGGAGCGAGTTGCCCTTGGTCGACCTCCTGGTCCACTACTATGAGGGGGTCGAGTCTTACTCGCGCCTCGAACCGCGTATCTGCGATCTCTGGGACGATTTCCAGTCCCGATTCTCCTACATCTCTGGCAGCTATGACGAGGCCAGCACCTACGTGCGCCTCCGCAAGCATCTGGAGGAACTCGAGCGCCATCACCAGATGCCGCCGAACCGTCTCTTCTACCTCGCCCTGCCGCCGCAGGTGCATCCCGCCGTCATCCGAGGGCTCGCCGAGTCCAAGCTCAAAGACGACCCAGCTGGCTGGCAGCGCATCATTGTGGAGAAGCCCTTCGGGCACGACCTCGCCAGCGCACAGGCCCTGAACCACACCTTGCACGGGGCCTTTGCGGAAAGCGAGGTCTACCGCATTGACCACTATCTCGGCAAAGAGACGGTTCAGAACTTGCTGGTCTTTCGATTCGCCAATGCCATCTTTGAGCCCATCTGGAATCGTCGCTACGTGGACCACGTCCAGATCACCATGGCCGAGACCGAAGGCGTCGGGCATCGGGCCGGCTACTATGAGCGCGCCGGCGCTATCCGTGACATGCTTCAGAATCACGTCCTACAGCTGCTCAGCCTAACCGCCATGGAGCCTCCGGTCGCCTATGACGCCAAGGCTCTCCGCGATGAGAAGCTCAAGGTGCTGCAGGCCATCCGCCCTGTGGACCCAGAAACCCTCGTCCTTGGGCAGTACCAAGGCTACCGCGAGGAGCAAGAGGTCGCCGATGACTCGAGCACGCCAACCTACTTTGCCTTGAAGCTGTTCATGGACAACTGGCGTTGGCAAGGAGTGCCCATCTACCTGCGATCTGGGAAGCGCCTGGCCGCCAAGGCGACCGAGATCACGCTTCAGTTCAAACCCGTGCCGCACTCGCTCTTTGCGGACACGCCGCAGCCGCAACCCAATCGCCTGTCCATCGTCATCCAGCCCGACGAGGGGATGCAGTTCTGCTTGCAGACCAAGATGCCTGGCGCCGGCATGCGCTCGCAGACCGTCGGCATGGCCTTCGAGTACAGCTCACTCCTGGGCGAAGGAAGCCTGCCCGATGCCTACGAACGCCTCCTGCTGGATGCGCTCCAGGGCGATGCCTCGCTCTTTGCGCGTTCCGACGAGATCGAGCGGGCGTGGGAACTGGTCGATCCCATCGCAAACCTTCCAGCAACCTGCCAATACGCGCCCGGGTCTCGTGGGCCAGATGCGGCAGATGAGCTACTGGGGAGGGATGGGCGTGGATGGTTCTCGTCCAAGAGCACCGAGCTTTCAAGCCTTGAGGGTCCCAAGATGACGGTAGAGGGATGCCGCGAGGCGATAGGCGGAGGATCGCGCTGAGCGGGTATCTTGATCTCTTTGGACTAGAACCCGGATACCCGACGCAGCATCACGCCGCGGCCGCGACCAGCGCCGTTGCCTACTGGGCCAAGGTGTCCGACGTGGAGGCTGTGCTCCTCACGTGCTCGTGTGCAAGGAACCAGGCAGTACCCGCCTCGTGCGTTGACCTAGCGGTGCTCGTACCGCCAGGAGAAGATGAGCGCTTCTGGCACCAAGAGATGCGGCGTTTTGCAGCCTTTGCCGAGCGGGATGAAGCAATCCAGGATCTGGATGCGATCGTGCCGTGGTCCGCTGTGGATCTGGACATCTCTACCGGAGAGTTCGCGATTCCCCACCATGGCTATACCACCGGTGCGGACGACCACGAGGTGCACATTGGCAACCTGCTAGCCTGGAGTGTTCCCTTGCACACGCAGGGGCCGCGATTCGAGGAGCTGTGCGACCAGTGGTTACCCTACTATGAGGAAAGCGTTGCTATCGAGAGACAAGCCATGGTGCTGGGCTATGCCCGCAACAACCTGGACCACGTTCGGCCATACGCTCGCCGCGGGCTCCTCTTCCAAGCTCGGAAACGGCTGCAGGATGCAGCAGAGGAATACCTGCAGGCGCTGTTCATCAAGCATCGCCTCTATCCCATCGCCTATGACAAGTGGGTCGCGTATCAGCTGAGGGATGTGCTTGGGGCTGAAAGGATCCTGCTGCCCTTGCAGCAAGCGCTCGGCGTGGAGCTGACAGTCGATGGCCTCTCACGGGCGGCAAGTCTGCTAGGCGAGCTGCTGGATGATCTCGCCCAACCTGCCTCTTTGCCCACGACGTCCTGATGCACTATCATCCGAGCGCATCGGACGATTCGAGGCCTCGTGGGCAACGCTGCCACAGAGCCCCAAGAAGCACACAGCCGTGCCCTTTGCGTAACACACCCTGTGCAGTGAGGAGACGGCTGTGATCGTAGAGATGAAGTCTGGCGCCAGCCAGGAAGAAGTCGATAGCGTCGTAGAGCGTGCACACAAGCTTTCGTGCGACGTCCAGCTCAACATCGGCACGAACAAGGTCGTGGTCGCCATCCTCGGCGCCCACACGGGCCAGATCAGCACCGACCTGTTCGAGGTGCTCCCCGGTGTCGCTTCCGTCACCCGCATCATGCGCCCGTACAAGCTCGCCTCTAGAGAGTTCCACGAGGAACCGACCACCGTCAAGGTGGGCGATCTAGAGGTGGGCGGCAAGGGAATCGTCGTGATGGCAGGTCCGTGCGCCATCGAGAGCTACAATCAGCTTCGATCCACTGCAGAGCATGTATCCTCACACGGCGCGCGCGTGCTAAGAGGAGGAGCCTTCAAGCCGCGCACCTCGCCCTTTAGCTTTCAGGGGTTGGGATCGGACGGGGTAGAAGTGATGTACCGCGTCCGCAAGGAACTGGGGATCCCTGTAGTCAGCGAGATCACGGATCCACACTATCTGGACGCCATGATCGATCGCGTGGACATCCTTCAGGTGGGCGCACGCAACATGCAGAACTATGCCTTGCTCCGCGCAGTTGGTGAAAGCCAGCGGCCATGCATCCTGAAGCGAGGCTTGGCGGCCACGGTGACGGAATGGCTCCAGGCCGCCGACTATGTGCTGTCAGCGGGAAACCCCAACGTGATCCTCTGTGAGCGTGGCATCCGCACGTATGAGACAACCACGCGCTTCACGCTCGATATCTCATCCGTCGCCGTCGTCAAGCGCGACTCGCATCTGCCCATCATCGTCGACCCGAGCCACGCCGCCGGGCACTTTGCCCTGGTCCCCAAACTCGCCAAAGCAGCGGTTGCAGCGGGCGCGGACGGGATCTTGATCGAGGTGCATCCAGACCCCGTCAACGCCCTGTCCGATGGGCTTCAGAGCCTCACGTTCTCAGACTTTGCCACGTTGATGGACGACCTCCGAGCCATCGCGCAGGCCGTGGGCAGAACGATCTAGAGGCCCACGTCAGTCCTCCAACATGGAGACCATCGCGCGCCAGATCCGGTGCAGCTCTGCTGTGACCGGTCCATCGGTGACGGCGGTGACCGGTTGCCCATTGACCATGGCTCGCGTCACCACCTCGTCGTAGGGAATCCGTCCCACAAGGGAAAGCCCTCGCTCCCGACAGAAAGCCCCGATCTCGTCAGCCCGCTCGGGCTTCAGGTCCCACTTGTTCACAACGACGGCGGCCTTGACGCCAAAGTGGGTCACCGTATCCAAAATCCGCACCAAGTCGTGGAGGCCAGATACGGTGGGCTCTGTCACGAGAAGAGCCAACTGCGTCCCCGAGGTCGCTGCGATGACTGGGCAACCAATCCCTGGAGGACCGTCCGTCAGCACATAGTCCGCCTTGTTCTCAATGGCCCACAGGTTGGCATGCTGCTTGACCGTCGTTACCAGCTTGCCCGAGTTCTCCTCACCAGGGAACAATCGCGCGTGAAACAGCGGCCCCAGACGTGTCCGCGAACGGTACCACTCGCCAGCCTGCATTGGCACCATGGTGATGGCATCTTCGGGGCATTGGTAGTGGCAGGCTGCACACCCCTCGCAGGCCACCGGATCGATCTCGTAGCCCTCATCCGTGCGCACCACAGCGTCAAAGCGGCAGACGTCGGCACAGATACCGCAGTCCGTGCAGCGATCCCTATCGATCACAGCCTTGACGCCACCTTGGAAAGGAGTTGTCTCTTCTTGCTCTGGCTGGAGTACCAGCTCCAAGTTGGCCGCATCCACATCCGCATCAGCGAGGACGACCGACGCTTCCGCAGAAGCCAGATCGGCCAACGCAGCTGTTACCGACGTCTTGCCCGTTCCACCCTTGCCACTCAGTACCAGGATCTGCTTCATGACACGACCTTACGCATGGTATCGAACAACGCGAGGAAATCGCTCTGCAGCTCGGGAAGCGCCTGCGTGATCGGAGCGCCATCCGCATACGACTCGGCTACGCGCCGATCAAAGGGGATCCTTAGCAGCATTGGGATCTGCTCTTCGGCGCAGTAGCGCTCCACGCCGTCGTCACCAATGCCATCCCGGTTGATGACCACTCCCACGGGAATGCCTAGCTCATCTCTGGCGACCTGGACGGCAGCCTTCAGGTCATGCAGCCCAAACGGCGTGGGCTCCGTCACCAACAAGACAAAGTCAGCCCCGCGCATGGCAGCCACTGCAGGGCAGGCGGCTCCAGGTGGTGCATCGAGCACAACGATACCGTCATCGCCATATCCGTCCACGGTGTGCCTCGCCTGGCGGATGATGGGCACAGCCATGGGTTTGCCGATATCCAGGTGACCGTGCACAAACCGCATGGAGCCCACCCGCCCCTTGGCCACCGTTCCGATCCGGTAGGGCACCTCGGTGATGGCATCGACGGGGCAGATCCGAGCGCAGCTGCCACAGCCGTGGCAAAGATCCTCAAACACGAGCACCTTTTCGCCGACAACGGCCAGCGCGTGGTACTGACACACCTTGGCGCACTCGCCACACAAGATACACGTCCCGAGATCGACCTTGGGGATAAGCAGCTCTACCGGCACTTCTGGCCCGAGATCCGGCTTGAGGAACAGGGCCGCGTTGGGCGCCTCCACGTCGCAGTCCACCATGGCAATCGCCGAAACGTCGGGAGGAGGACTCTCTAACAATGACAATGCCAGCCCGACAGCCACCGTCGTCTTGCCGGTGCCACCTTTGCCGCTGGCCACCGCGATAATCATCTACAACTCCTAGAAGCTAACTTCCGCGCCAGCCGGCAGCGGATGAACGCGATCGGGCCATGCACGCTCAAGCCGGGCAATGGCCTTATCGCCTGTACAATGGTTCAGATACATCTGTGGGGGACCAAGTTCGTCCAGTGCCTGCGCCACGGCATCGAGCTCCTCATCCGGAGCCGTCGCCAAGTGTGTGCCCCCGAGCACCGCTCGCATGGGGCCCTCCCAGTTGGCGGTCACAAAGGCCAACGTGTTGCGTAGGCCGGCGTGGCAGCATCCGCATACCAACACAAGCCCCTCTGGGGTCTCCAGCACCAGCGACATGTCATCCGCGTACGGATCAGGCAGCTCACGGCCTTCGCGCATCACGCGATGGTGGGCACTGAAACCAGGAGGATAGGGGCGCGGCTGCACGGCACCGGTCACATAGACGCCCTTTAGCACCTCATACGGCTCCTCGTGCTTCTGCAGCGTGGCGATCCTGCCAAGCTCCTCCTCTGACCGGGTTAGCCCGATGTTCCCATGCCGCCCGGGCCGCATAGAGTACCGGGGCTCGAACGCCGAGGGGTGAAGGTGCACGGGAATACCGGGCACTCGCTCCAAGACTGCCGCTAGGCCGCCCGTGTGGTCATTGTGCGCATGGCTCAGAGCGACAGCGTCAATCTCATCGAACGGCACGTCGAGCTCGCGCAGGTTGTGGACCAGCACGTCGCCGCTGCCGCCCGTATCCCAAAGCAGCGTCCCAGCATCGCTTGTGATCAACATGGCGAGCCCGTGCTCTCCCCAGAGCGGCGAACTACGCGCGACGCAGTTGTCAACGACACACCTAACGCGCATGATCGCCTCCTTGACATCTTGACGCGGCCGTGAGAGCCATCGAGCCCCCACGGCCGCCACTTGCGTACGACACCTAGCCCTCGAGCACGACCTCGTGCCCGCTGTCGGCTGAAGCATAGATCGCGTCGAGCACGGCCTGAACATCCAGAACCTGCTCAACCTTCACGATGGGCTGCTGCTCGCCCTGGATGCAGGCGATGAAATGTCGAATCTCTTCGGTGTGGGCGCGCACCTCGGGCAAGCTCGTAGGCGTCACATCCACCAGAGCGCCGTGTTGCTCCGTGAAGACCTTGATGGGCATGGTCTGTGCGCCACCCTGCGTACCCAGGATGCGGTTGCCATGGGAGGCCTCCAGATTGGCGGCCCAGCTCGCACGCAGCACCAACGACGCGCCGTTGTCAAAGCGGATCAGCCCGATGCCCATATCATCCACGTCAAAGAGGCTCGTATCCCATGGGCCCCACGGATTGACCACGTCATCTCGCTTGCCAAAGGCCTGGTAGGTCACGCCTGTCACAGAGACGGGCTTGGGGTTGCCCATCAGCCACATGGTCAGGTCCAGCGCGTGGACGCCCACATCGATCAAGGCACCACCGCCCTGAAGACGCTTCTGCGTAAAGACGCCCCAAGAGGGAATGCCACGACGCCGCAACACGGTGGCCTCGCCATAGTAGATATCGCCGAAATCGCCTGCCTCTACATAGCGACGCAGTGTCTGAGCCTCGCTGCTGAAGCGCCAGTTGAGCCCAATCTGGAGGATCTTGCCAGCCTCTTCCGCCGCGGCGGCCATCTCACGCGCTTCGGCCAGATTCATCGCCATGGGCTTCTCGCACAGGACATGCGCGCCCGCCTCGAGCGCAGCGATGGTGGCATCCTTGTGGGCATAGTTGGGGGTGCAGACCGATACGCCGTCGAGATCCTCCTTGTCGAGCATCTCCTCGTAGCTATCGTAAGCGTTGGCGATGTCATTCTCCTTGGCAAAAGCTTCGGCACGGCCCGGCAGCACATCGCACACGGCTACGACGTCTGCTGCCTCTACTGCCTGGTACCCCGGCAAGTGCGCCGCGCGCGCGATGCCTCCAGCCCCGATGATGCCAATACGAACCTTGTCTTCCATGTTGCTCCCTCATTGGTTGGCGTCTGCCAAGCTTGTGCTTGGCGACAACGTCCGGCGGAACGATTGCCTACGCTGCCAGCACCGAACCGACTCAGTCGATTTGCGCCACAGCGTCGAACGCAGGATGTAAGGCCTGATACAGCGATCGGTAGACCTGATAGTACGCATCGTACGTCTGCTGCCGCTTGGGATCGGGCTGGATCTCGTCCACGATCTTGACCGTCTCCCGGCAAGCCTCGGGGACGCTGTCATAGATGCCCGTGCCAACACCGGCCAACAGCGCGGCTCCATAGGCCGTGCTGTCTGTGACATCTACGGTGACAAGCTCGGTTCCAAAGACATCGGCGAGCATCTGGCGCCAGAGAAGGCTACGCGCCCCACCCCCGGTGGCCCTGACCTGCCGGATGGGCACGTCCAGCTCACCGAACAGCTCGAGCGAGTCGCGCAGGCTGTAGGTCACCCCCTCGAGCACTGAGCGCACCATGTGGCGTTGGTCATGGCGCAACGTGAGGCCAAAGAACACGCCCCGCGCGTTGGGATCGGCGTGCGGCGTCCGCTCGCCCGTCATGTACGGCAAGAAGAGCAGGCCCTCGCTTCCCACCGGGGCCTCGGCCGCCTCTGCCGTCAAGATCTCGTAGGGGTCCACGCCCGCCAAAGATGCCACTTGCTTTTCGGCGAGGCCTAGCGCGTCACGGAACCAACGGAAGGAGCCGCCAGCAGACAGGGTCACGCCCATAACGTGCCAAGCGTCGGGCAGCGCATGGCAGAATGTGTGCAGCCTGCCCTTCGGATCGAGCTTGGGCTCCTGTGTGTGGGCGAACACCACGCCGGATGTCCCCAGCGTCACCGAGACGAGCCCCGGCTCGACGATGCCAGTCCCTACGGCGCTAGCGGCCTGATCGCCGCCGCCACCCACAACGGGTGTACCCTCGACCAGTCCCGTGAGCTGTGCCGCCTCGGAAGTGATGGTGCCGGTGACCGATTGCGACTCGACGCAATCGGGCAGCCAATCGCTGGGAATGTCCAGCGCTGCTAGCACTTCCTCAGACCAGTCCCGTGCTCGAACGTCGAGCAGTGCCGTGCCCGACGCATCAGAGACCTCGGTCACATAGCCGCCGGTGAGGCGGTACCGGATATAGTCTTTGGGCAGAAGGAGCTTCGCGGCCTTCGCATAGACCTCGGGCTCGTTCTCACGAGTCCAGACGATCTTTGGGGCGGTGAACCCAGGCAGCGCCGGATTGAGCGTCAGGCTGAGAAACCGGTCTCGGCCCACCGTGTCCATGATCCATTGGCACTGTGCGGCAGTCCGCTGATCATTCCACATGATGCATGGCCGCAGCACTCGGCCCTTGCCGTCCAACAGCACCATGCCGTGCATCTGCCCCGTCAACCCGATGCCACTGATCTCCTCGGCAGAGATGCCAGCCTCGCCAAGGGCGATCTGCGTGGCCTCGCAAACGGCGTGCCACCAATCCGCGGGATTCTGCTCGGCCCAGAGCGGTCGCGGTGTGCTCATGGGATACTCGATGGTGCCTGCCCCCACCAAGCCCCCAGACTCGTCGATGATCAGTGTCCTAGCACCCGATGTGCCAACGTCGATCCCAACAAGATACGCCATCGTCCATCTCCTTTCGGCAGACCCAGCGTGGCCGTATGGTAGGCCAGCCGATCGGCGCAGGCAAGCCAAGCAAGGCAAAACGGGCGAGCCAGATGCTCGCCCGCCACATACGCGGCTATGCCTAGTCGCGCTCGTTCAGAACGCGACCATCGGCAAGGTTGTAGCAGAACTCCACATAGTCCAGCATCGTAGGGTCGTGGGAGCTCATGATGATCGAGACGCCCTCTTCTTCCACGATAGAGCCAAAGAGCTCCAAGATGCTGCGAGCGGTAGTCGTATCCAGCTCCCCTGTCGGCTCGTCCGCCAAAATGAGACCCGGCCGGTTAACCAGGCTACGCGCGATCGCGACACGCTGCTGCTGACCACCAGACATCTCCTGTGGCCGGTGCTTGGCCCACTTGGTGAGGCCCACCAGCTCCAAGCACTCCATGACGCGCTGGCGCCGCTCGCGACGACGCACGCCAATCATGCGCAGAGGGAGCTCCACGTTCTCAAAGGCAGACATCGTCGGCATAAGGGCGAACGACTGAAACACAAAGCCGATTCTGTGGCGGCGGAACTCGGTGAGGCGGCGATCCGAGAGATCGCTGATGCTCTCGCCAAACACCTGGACCTCGCCCTCGGTGGGACGGTCCAACCCACCGATAATGTTGAGCAAGGTCGTCTTGCCAGAGCCCGAGCGCCCCATGACGCCAAGATACTCGCCCTGTTTCACCCAAAAGTTCACGCCCCTCAGGGCATGCACCTCTTGCTGGTCCACACGATAGACCCGCGTGACTTCGCTCGTCTTGACGATCACACCATCGGTTCGATCTGTCACCGTTCTGCCCGCCTCTATTCCTCTGTATCCTCACGCCGACGCGAGAACAGCCCACGAAGCCCCCGAGCCAGCTTGGGCTCGCGCCCACCTTCGTCGGATGCCTCGGAGCCCTCAGCCTCGCGCGCCCGTCGCGCCACCTGGGCCGGTGCGTCCTCCAGGGCTTGCGCAGGTTTGACTAGGATGCCACCGTCGGTCAGCTCGACCTCAGCGCGACCTGCCACGCCCAGCGACTCTAGATACTCGGCAGGAAGCTGCAAGCGCCCCGCGCCATCCACCACGACATACTCATGATAGGTGACGTCCTCTGGGGCCGGCGCCGTAGCGGCTTCTCCAAGAGCCACCTCTTCCTCGGCCGCCGTCTCCACGCGCTGCGCCTCACGGACACGCCGCACGCGCTCACTGCTGGTGCGACCATCGCGGATGGATACCACGCGGTCCACCTGATCCGAGACGCGCGGGTCGTGCGTCACAACCACAACGGTGAGATTGTAGCGCTCGTTCAGTTGCCGGAAGGTGTCCATGATGCGCTGTGCGGTCGTCGTATCCACCTCGCCCGTCGGCTCGTCAGCCAGCAGCAAGATCGGCTTGTTGGCCAAGGCCACACCGATAGCCGTGCGCTGCTGCTCACCACCCGACAGCTGATGCATGCTGTGATGCCTGCGGTCCCAGAGGCCCACTGCCTCGAGCAGCTCTTGCGTCCAGGCTTTGCGCTCGCTGCGCGGCATGCCAGCGATGATCATCGGAAGCTCGACGTTCTCTTGCAGCGAAAGGTAGGGGATCAGGTTCCGCGATGGCTGCTGCCACACAAAACCAACCTTGCTCCGCCTGTAACGCGTCAGCGCAAAGGAGGATAGCTTGAGCAGGTCTTGTCCATCGACGATGGCTTTGCCAGCCGAGGGGCGATCCAGCCCGCCAAGCGTGTTCATCAGGGTGGATTTGCCGCTACCGCTAGGGCCAATGATGGCTAGGAACTCGCCCTTTTCCACCACAAGGTCCAGCCCCTGCAAGGCCACGACCTCCAGATCCTGGACCTTGTAGATCTTGACCAGATTGTCGCACAGAATCATGGGACCATTCGATGCCATATCTCACCGTTTCCCATAGGCTACACGCATTCCACGTCGATCATCGCAGCTAGGCTCGTCGACTCGCGACAAATAGCTGTGAAGGGGAGCCCGCCGCTAGGAAGGCTCCCCGTCTGACGCCTATGCGCCTACGACCACTTGGCCCTCTTCCAGGCCCTCTTCGATCTCCACGCGCTCGTCGCTCTCGATGCCAACAGTCACGTCAACGCGCCGCTGGCGTCCCTCTTCCTCGATGACCACGAACTTGCGGCCCGAGAATGTGCGGATCGCTGCGGGCGGCAGCCAAAGCACGTCTGTCTTTTTCTCTAGGATCACGGTCACGCGCACCAGGTCACCAGAGCGCAGATCGAGATCCTCTGGATCAAAGTCGATCAGCGTCCGCTTATCCTGGTCCTCGATCTCGGCTGAACCGCCACCACTACCATACGGATAGGGTAGCTGGTCGACAACGCCGGTTAGCTCTTTGCCGGGATAGGCCGAAAGTGCGATGGAGCACTCCATACCCTCCGAGAGCTTTTGCATCTGCGTGCTCAAAGGTTCGGCTGCGACGATGAGCTCCGAGTCATCGGCGACGACGATCACCGTTCGGAACCCTTCGGTCACCTCGCCCTCGCGGAGGCTCTCGGTGGTGACCTCGCCATCAATGGACGCGTAGATGCGCGTATCCTCGATAAACGATTCAAGACGGTCCACGGTCAACTGCGCTCGCTCGACGGCCTTGGCCAGCTGCGGATCGACCTCGCGCTCCATGTAGGCCAAGTCAAGCTCGGCAAGCTCGATCTGCACTTCTCGCACTGCCAAGTCATACTCGGACAGGTTGGCGTTCTGCACGGCTTGGTTGTAGGTAGCCCGCGCGGCCTCGAGATCCAGCGTTCTCTGCTGCAGGTTGAGCGCCTCGGGGCTGGCTTCCCAGCCAGGCTGTGACTTGCGGCGATCGAATGCAGCCTGGGCAAGGTCCACTGCGATCTGCGCCTTTTCCAGATTCACGCGCGCAAGCTGCACGGCTGTCCGGTCCTCGGCTGCCTCACGAAGCTTTTCGAGCTGGAGCTTGTTCAGCTCAAGGTTCAGTTGAGCGCGCTCGATCTGATACTCTTTGCTCGCCATCGCGCTCTCATAGTTGAGCGTGGCGGTATCGAGCTCGATAAGCGCCTGATCAAGCTGACGCAATAGATCGTCGTTATCCAGCTCGGCAAGGAGCTGTCCCTCTTCTACGGGATCACCGCGCTCCACATAGACGGCCTTCACTCGGCCGCTGGTCTCAAAGAAGAGCTCCTCCTCGACGGCGGGAGAGACCCGACCGCTGAAGGTGAGAGAATCTTGCACATCGCCGCGCTTGACGACATAAGTTGGCTGATCAGGAACAGGTGGCGGGGGGATCGGCGTAGGTGTCGGCTCTTGCGACGACGCCGAGGGCCCATCCGCACATCCGCCCGCGGAGACCAACACCGCCAGCAGAAACCCTACCATCCATAGACGCGATCTCGTTGCCATTACCACACTCCTATGCTGCAAAGCTGCTCCCAAGGCCTTTTCGCTCTGCCTGACATACGGCAAAGCTCCGAAACACACACCGTGCATTTCGGATCCTTGCGCGATTGCACCCTATGCGCTGCCATAACGCCTTTCGGTCATCAGGTCCGTCACGGACCCCACCATGCTATCGCGACTATCGTATCGAGCGGGTATAGAAGGCGAGGGACTAGAACAGTGGGATTCACCATGTTTTCGAGCGAGCCGCAGATCCAGGGCTCACACAGGCTACTCGGGTCCCACGCATGCGTTCGCAGCGCTCCGCGGACCTAAGCTTCCTCTTCCGACGCGACGATCACGGTCACGCGTACGACAACGTCGCCATGGAGCTTGACCTCTACGTGGGTCTTTCCCAGGTCCTTGATAGGCTCGGGCAGCTCTACCTTGCGCTTGTCAACCGGCTCGCCCGCCAAAGCTGTGAGACGCTCGGCGATATCAGCGTTCGTGATCGAGCCGTACAAGCGCCCCGTCTCGCCCGCTTTGGCCTGGAACACGAGCTCGGCCCCTTCGAGGCGCTCGGCCACCGTCTGCGCTTGCTCCTTCTCCTGCGACGCCTCGCGGCGCTGAGCCGCAGCCTTGGCCTTGACCTGCTGGAGAGCCGCGTCGGTCGCCGGCACTGCCAGCCCGCGCGGGATCAAATAGTTCCGCGCATAGCCATCGGCGACGGAACGAACCTCGCCCATGGCGCCTAGCCGCTTGACATCTTTGAGGAGAACAATCCGCATCTAGTTACCACCTCTCGCTGCACCAGGTTGGCACCCGCCTAACCTCCCAGCCATGATACACCAGACACGGTCATGTGGCAAACTCGCAGTTGGCAGCCCGTGACGCTTCTAGCGTGCCCCTTTGCTTGGTGACTTGAAGCGACCGGCACGCGGGTGTAGAATGGGATTGCCGGTGACATTGCACCGAGCCTTTGGTTCGTGACAATCCGTCGCTTGGATCGCTAGCCGACCGAGACGACTAGGTCCCGCGCAACTGCGTGCGCCCTGCGTCGTCTTGACGCGGGGCGTTTGCTATTGTGGGAGAATGCCGGATGGGAAATCCGCTCGTGGAGATCGATAGCCTCTCGTACACATACGCAGATGAAGGCTCGAGCCCTGTCGCTGCCTTGCACGATGTGAACGCCGTCATCTCGGAGAAATCCTACGTCGCTCTCATCGGGCCTAACGGCTCGGGAAAATCCACCCTCGCAAAGTGCCTGAACGGCCTGCTACTCCCCACCAGCGGAACCGTGCGCGTTGCCGGTATGGACACGCGCGACGCATCCCAGCAGCTCGCCATCCGCGCTACCATTGCCATGGCGTTCCAGAATCCAGACAACCAGTTCGTCGCCACCACCGTCGAGGAGGAGGTCGCCTTCGGGCCCGAGAACCTGGGCGTCCCTCACCCAGAGCTGCGAGAGCGCGTGCGCATAGCCTTGCAGGCCACCGACCTTCTCAAGCGCAGCGGAGACAGCCCGCGCATGCTGTCCGCTGGCGAAAAGGCGCGATTGGCCGTGGCCGGCTTGCTTGCCATGCGCCCTCGATGCCTCGTGCTGGACGAATCCACAGCCATGCTGGATCCCGTTAGCCGTGCTAGCCTCGGTGATCTTCTGGGACGCCTTCACGATGACGGCCTCGCCATCGTCCTCATCACCCACTATATGGAGGAGGCCGCCAAAGCAGAGCAGGTGCTTGTGCTCCACGAGGGCCACCTGCTACTGCAAGGATCCCCGCTCGAGGTGTTCGCGCAGGGAGATATCCTACGGTCCATCGGGCTTGCACCGCCACCGGCTCTCGCCATCAGCCATGGCCTCCAGCGCAGAGGGGCAAGCATTAAGCCTGCCCTGACAGCCGATGATCTCGTTGGCACCGTGCTATCCATCCAGGAGACGTCCCGTGTCTGACACGCTGATCGAGATCACTGCCCTGGAACATACCTACCTGCCGGGCACGCCCATGGCGACGCGAGCCCTACGCGGCGCCAGCTTTCGCTTGAAGGCGGGAGAGATCCACGCTCTTGTGGGCCCGAGCGGCTCTGGCAAGTCGACGCTGTGCCACTTTGCCAACGGCCTGCTACGTCCACCCGCCGTTGGGCATGTACGCGTGCTGGAGCAGGATACGGGAGCCAAGCAGTGCGACGTGCATCTGCTTCGGCGCGAGGTAGGTCTGGTCTTCCAGCAACCTCACCAGCAGATGCTGGAGGAGCTGGTAGGCGACGAGATCGCCTACGGCCCAGCGCAACTGGGGTTGGACACGGCCCAACTCCGGGAGCGCGTCCAGGAGGCGATGGCTGCTGTCGGCTTGAGCTTCCAGCGATACGTGGACCGTCGCACGTTCGCGCTCAGCGGCGGAGAGATGCGTCGCGTGGCCCTGGCAGGCGTGCTGGCCATGCGCCCGCGTATCATGGTGCTCGACGAGGCAACGACCGGCCTCGACCCCATCGGCAAGCAGCAAGTAGCCGAGTTCGTAAGGAGGCTTCACGATGAGCGCGGCATGACCTTTGTCATCGTGTCCAACGATATGGATGAGGTCGCCATCCTGGCCGACCGAGTCACCGTGCTCTATGAGGGACAGACCATGGCGACAGGCCCCACGCAGGAGATTCTTGGGCCGGCCCTCGGCTTGGCACGATACGGGCTGTTGCGTTCCACCGCGGGCCAGATCGTGGATCGCCTGGCAGAGGCCGGCTTGGACGTGGATCGGTCTCCCATCACCTTGCCAGAAGCGGAGGAGGCCGTGTGGGAAGCTATCACGCACTAAGACACGTCAGCATCGGCCAGTACATCCCGACGGGCTCGGTCGCGCACCGACTGGATCCACGCACCAAGCTCGTGGCCTTTGTGCTGCTAGTGGCATGCACCGTCATCACCAAGTCCTACGTTGGGAGCCTGGCGCTGCTAGGCATCATTCTGGCAGCGGTCCTAGCCACGCGGCTACCCTTGGGCTATGTCCTGAGGGGATTGCGGCCGGCACTCCCGTTTATTGTGGTACTCTCGCTGCTGCAGTTGGCCTTCTACAACAGCGCCGCCGTGGCGCCCGAGGCCAAGGTGCTGGTAGATTGGGGACCTGTTACCATCACGACCGCCAGTGTACAGGCCGTGGTCGTGGCCCTGCTACGGTTCCTGGGGCTGCTGTTCCTCACCAGTCTCCTCACCAACACGACGACGACCGGTGCCCTGACACACGGCATCGAGCATCTGCTACGTCCCCTGACGTGGTTAGGCCTCCCAGGTCATGAGATGGCCCTCATCGCCACCATCGCGCTGCGGTTCGTGCCGATCCTGGGTGAGGAGGGAGAGGCCATTCTGATGGCACAGGCCTCGCGGGCGGTGACGCCAGAGCGTTCCGGGGCATGGCGCCTCATCGACAGCGCCTCCCGGGGAGCGCGTCTGGTCGTGCCGTTGTTCGTAGACGCCTACCGTCGCTCGGAGGAGCTCGTGCTAGCCATGCAGGCGAGATGCTACCACGGAGGTCGCGGCCGGACGCAGTTGCACACGCTGCGCCTAGCTCGTCGCGACGCGACGGCGCTCAGCCTGGTGCTGGCAGTCTTTGTCGCGACGCTGCTATCCCGATGGATCACCGTGGCCTAGAGGAGGACACACCATGTACGACGAAAGAGGCATTCGAAGGGTGGTGAACGCCGGGTTGCTGCTGGCCATCACCCTCTTGCTGGCGTTCACGCGCATCGGTTTCATCCCCGCGCCCACGCCAGCGGGCAACGCGACCATCGCTCACATTCCCGCCATCATCGGCGGCCTGCTGGAAGGGCCCCTCGTGGGGCTCATAGTGGGCCTAGGCTTTGGGTTCGCCAGCTTTCTCCAGGCCACCGTCCCGATGTTCAAGGACCCTCTTGTGGCGGTGCTGCCACGGCTGTTCATCGGCGTGACCGCCGCTTACACGTATTTGGGACTCCGCAAGGCCACGAAAGCGCAGCTCCGCGCATTGCTGGGCGTCCTGCTAGCCCTCGTGCTTTTCGCGGCCTGGCGAGTCTATGCCGTGCCCAACGAGGACGGCAGCCGCGAGGCGCTGGTCCCAGTGCTCATCGCTGTGTTGGGCATCGCATTGGTAGGAGGCCTCTACGTCTGGCTGGACCGGCAGGATCCGCGCATCGCGGTCGTGGCGCTGGCAGCGGCAGTCGGATCGCTCACCAATACGGTCCTAGTATTGGGCGTCGCTAGCATGCGGGGGTACCTATCGCCGGGCGTCGCTCTGGGCATCGGCATCACCCACGGCATCCCAGAGGTGATCGTGGCGGCTGTCATCGTCATCGCCGTGGTGGCGGCCCTACGCGGAATCGCAGGAACCGCCAGAGCTCGTCTGAGGGAGGTAGTGAACATGCTCCTTTGCATCGATGTCGGCAATACCAACACGGTCATGGGTGTGTACGATGGCGATCGCCTTCTGGCCGACTGGCGCATCAGCACCGATCATCAGAGGATGCCCGACGAGTACGGCTTGACGATGGTAGGCTTTATGAGCCACCACGGCATCCAACGAGATGCCATCCACGGCGTGGCACTTGCCAGCGTGGTGCCGCCTCTCACGGACGCGATGATGACCGTGTGCCAACGATACCTCGGCCAGGAGCCGCTGGTCATTGGCGCGGGCGTTCGGACCGGCATCGCCATTCGCTACGACAACCCCCGCGAGGTCGGCGCGGATCGCATCGTGAACGTAGCGGCCGCGCTCCGGCTGTACGGGGGGCCAGCCTGCGTGGTGGATCTGGGCACGGGCACCACCTTTGATGCCCTCTCAGCCCAGGGCGAGTATCTCGGCGGTGCCATCGCGCCGGGCATTACCATCGCCGCCGAGGCGCTCTTTCAACGCACGGCCAAGCTCCCAAGGATCGATCTCCAGCGTCCGCCAACTGCTATCGGCACCAACACGCCGGACGCCATGCGATCGGGCATTCTGTTCGGCTATGTAGGGCTGGTGGAAGGGCTTGTCGCTAGGTTCCGCCGCGAGCTCGGCCCGGACATGCGCGTCATCGGCACCGGGGGCCTGGCGCCTGTCTTGGCACGAGAGACGGATGTGATCGAGATCGTCGATCAAGAGCTCACGCTAAAGGGGCTCCGTCTCATCTATGAGCTGAATCGAGGCACACCATGATCCTTCAAGACAAGCAGATCGTGCTAGGCGTTACAGGAGGCATCGCCTGCTACAAGGCCGCGGACCTCTGCAGCAAGCTCGTGCAAGCCGGCGCCATCGTGGACGTGGTCATGACAGAAGCCACGACGCGCTTTGTCACACCCCTCCCCTTTCAGACACTGACCAAACGTCCGGTCTCGGTCGACATGTTCCAGCTCTTGCGCGACACCGACATGGCGCACATTTCGCTGGCAGCTCGGGCTGAGGCTTTGCTGATTGCACCGGCCACCGCCAACACGCTGGCCAAGCTGGCCCACGGCCTCGCCGACAATCTTCTCACCAGCACCGCACTAGCGTGCCCGGCTCCCCTGCTCCTGGCGCCGGCCATGGACGCCGACATGTGGGCGCATCCCGCCACGCAGGCTAACGTCGCTACGCTCCTGAACCGCGGCGCCGTCATGGTGGGGCCAGAGGAGGGCCGGTTGGCTTCGGGACGAATGGGCCGTGGCAGGCTGGCCCCCGTCGCGAGGATCCTGGGCGCTCTCCGGCAGACGCTGGGACGTAATGGCCCGCTGCAAGGGGTTCCCGTGACGGTCACTGCAGGGGGCACGCAAGAGCCCCTAGACCCCGTGCGCCATTTGGGCAATCGCAGCTCTGGCCGGATGGGCTACGCCCTGGCCGAGGCTGCCAGGGATCTCGGCGCCCCCGTCACGCTCATCAGCGCCCCTACCTGCCTTGAGAGCCCGTACGGTGTCCAGCAGATCGACGTGCGCTCAGCCGCCGAGATGCGCGATGCCGTGATGGGCGCCATAGGGGGTACGCAGATACTCCTTATGGCAGCCGCCGTTGCAGACTATCGCCCGGCCGACTATGCCAACGAGAAGATGAAAAAGGCACACGAGGACCTGATCCTGCCTCTCGCACGCACCGAGGACATCGTGGCTGCGGTGGCATCCGAACCCGAAGGGCGCCGCCCCGAGTTGGTGGTCGGTTTTGCGGCGGAGACGCAGAATCTCGTCGAGAACGCCGCCGCCAAACTCCGCGCCAAGGGACTGGACCTGATCGTCGCCAACGACGTCAGCCGAGCCGATCGGGGCTTTGGCGTACCTACGAACGAGGCGACGCTCCTGTGGGCAGACGGACGACGCGAGCATCTCCCTCTCATGCCAAAGGTAGCCATGGCCGAGAAGATCGTGGCCCGCGTAGCCCAGGTGTGGGAGCAACGACATGGCTGAGATCTACCCAGGTGCCATCACCGATGTGGAAGGCATACGCGTCGGACACGCTAGCGATCAGCGAGCGCTCACGGGATGCAGCGTAGTCCTGTGCGAGGATGGAGCGGTTGGCGCCGTTCGCGTACGCGGATGGGCGCCTGGCACGCGCGAGACGGATCTGCTACGGCCGGGGATGCTGGTCGAGGAGGTTCATGCCGTGCTGCTTTCGGGTGGCAGCGCATTCGGCCTGCGAGCCGCCGATGGCGTCATGCGCTGGCTGGAGGAACGCCAAGTCGGTTTCAACACGGGTGTGGCCCGCGTCCCCATCGTGCCGGCGGCCGTGCTCTTTGACCTGCCCGTTGGCGATCCTCGCGTGCGTCCTGACGAGGCCATGGGCTACCAAGCCTGCGAGACAGCCTCGAGCCCCAACGTCGCGCAGGGCAACGTCGGGGCCGGCACCGGGGCCAGTGTCGGCAAGCTCTTTGGCACCAAGCGGGCGATGAAAGCCGGCCTCGGCACGGCCAGCGTTCACGCTGGCGAGTTGGTCGTCGGGGCAATAGTCGCCGTCAATGCCTTTGGCGACGTGATCGATCCGCATAGCGGGCGCTCCATCGCGGGGCTTCGCAATCTCACCGGCAGGGCGCTGGCCGACACGCGTCAGCAGATGCGCAAGGCAGTTCTGCGCAAGGTCCTCTTTGGCACCAACACTGTCATCGGCCTCGTGGCCACGAATGCAGACCTCACCAAGCCACAAGCCGGCCTTGTTGCCGATGCTGCCCACGACGGCATCGCGCGAGCGGTGCGGCCATCGCACACCCTGTTTGACGGGGACGCGGTCTTTTCCCTAGCAACGGGCCAGCGCAAGGCGCACGTGGCGTTGGTGGCAGATTTGGCCGCCGATGCCATGGCGAGGGCCATTGTCAACGCAGCTCTAGCGGCAGAGGATGCGGGCGGGCTACCTTGTGCTGCATCGCTCGGTACTGCGTAGCATAGCGGGTAGCACGCAGCGCCGACCCGCACGGGTCGGCGCTGCGTCATTTCTCGATGCGGGCTGCGCTACGGCAAGAGATTCACCGTCACCGATGCCAAGTGTTCGATGGCACCATCACGCGGGCTGATGCTGTACACTTGGATT
>CAYOBT010000001.1:0-33835 GCA_964402205.1 uncultured Anaerolineales bacterium | reverse complement strand
CGGGGATGGGTGTTCCATCGCCCGCCAGTCCTTCGGTCCAAGGCCGCCGAAGGTGCGAGATCTCGCCCTTGAGGTCGATCGTGCCCTCTACGACAAAGCAAACGCGCCACTGGCCTTTGTCTCCATAGGGCTCTGCGTGCCCCTCAACGATGGTTCCTGAGAAATCGGCTGTGCCCGAGCACTCTCCAGCATGCGATGCCCAGCACCTCTCGTAGAGCTGCGATACGCGATCGCCGAGGCTGGCGCTTCCGGACATGGTCCCGCGGACCTCTCCCGTCTCCCAAACGACGCCCAGATCGAGGATCCACTCATCCACTGGGAGCCCCGCGTCCCACTGGAACTTGATCGTGTTGCTGTTCGTGTCGACCGCTTGGGTCGTAGTGATGAACGCTGGCCAGCGGACGCTGGCCTTTCTGAGAGAGTTTCGCTCGTCATAGACAGCTTGGATGGGAGTAGGGCCGAGGGCGAGAAGCGGGCGCCCGAGTGTCAGAGCGGCAAGCAACGCTAACGGGATGAACCATCTTCTGAGACGGCGCATGCTAGGACGATGGGGGAGAAGAGGGCCGCGCGCCATGGCGTCTCCTTGGCTCGACGCGAATGCGATGGGCGCATTCTACAGATGGTAAAGGTTGCGTCAAACCGCTGCGCTTTGGCCAAACCAGTGGTATCAGGCTAGAACCGCTCGCTGAGGCGCGATAGGAGAGCCAGATACGCCCGCTTCTCGGGGGTGGGGCCGACGAGCCAATCGAGCAACCTGTCTAGGTAGGCTGCGCGCGCGTCGATCGGTCCAACGCCCTCCAAGCCAAACGATAGCAGCGCTGTTGCAGCGTTCGGTGTTCGGGAGCCGACGGCAAGGTAGCCGCCATTGGTGTCGGTTGCCAGAGGCCATGCCCAGCCATCTACGGGCGACAGGCTCGAGAGGGCGAGTTGGTTTGTGGCACTGTCGGGCTCATTGGCGATAGCGGTCAGGCCTGCTAGGGGCCCCGGGACCGCGCCCTCGATGATCTGGCCCTCTGCCGGTGTTCCGTCCGTGGCGTGCAGCAGGGTCTGGATGGGCCCCTGCGCTCCTGTGTCGTCGGTAGCGGCAACGCTCTGGCCGCTCACCAACAGACGGCCTCCGGCTTTCAGGTAGGCTTCCAGCGCGTTCCAGGCTCCCAGAGCGCTGGGCGAGAGCGAGGGATGGCTCCAGATGACGGCATCATAGGAGAGAAGCTCGGTCAAGGTTGGGATGTCGTCAGGTCTTGTGGCGATCCTCCGCTCGTCAAAGCCCCAGAGGGCGCTGTCTAGGGCGTCGCGGTAGTAGAGCGAGCCGTCCTCGCCAGCCCAGACGTCGGCATGGACGACCAGCACCTTCGAAGCATCATCGAGCGCTACGCTATAGGTGTAAGTGGTCGTTCCACCGGGGATGACGACAGGCTGACGCGCCCCCCGTAGACCTGCTTGGCCGGGTAGCACCTCGATGGAGCGGGTGCCTGGCGAGACGAGCATGGTGTAATGGCCTGTGGCGTCGACTGTGGTTGAGAATGCCGAGTTGGCCAGCCGCACACGTGCCGTCGTCACTGGCTCGGCGGGCGTCCCGGCGATGATCTGGCCCCGGAGCATGGTGGCGTGGAGCGTGACGGTCACGCTCGTCGTGACGTCGCGCGTCACGGTCGTCCGTACGAGAGTGTCCATTGGATGCTCTGGATGCGACACTGTCATGGTATAGGCGCTCGGCGGAAGCTGCATCGCAAAGCTGCCGCCCGAGCCGGTCAACGTCTCGGTGACGGCCCCGGTCGCCGAGGCCTGAAGCGTGAGGATGACCTCCGCGAGCGGATCGTCCGAGGCACCGTCTCTGACCGATCCCGCCAACCAGCCGAGCCCGACGAGTTCGTGCACCGCATCAAAGGCGTCAATCCGACCATTTCCGTAGGCGTGGTCCGCTCCGGGATCGCCAAGGTCCCTGGCGGTATCCATGATGAGCTGCTCCGTATTGGTGACGGTAAGCGTTGGATTGGCATCTTGGCCGGCCCCTGGGGCGGCCGCGTGGTAGGAGCGATCGGCGGACCAGAGGAGCGCGGCTAGGCCCGCCACATGCGGCGCCGCCATAGAGGTCCCGCTGATGGATTGGTAAGCGTGGCCGAGGTAAGACGAGTAGACGCTCGTGCCTGGTGCGCTGATGTCCGGTTTCAGGCTGCCGTCAAAGGGAGAAGGACCTCGGCTCGAGTAGAATGCGATGGCATCGCTGCTGGCAGTAGCTCCGACGGCAAAGGCCTCTGGGTAGCTCGCCGGGGCACCCATCGTGGAGGTGTACGGGCCATCGTTGCCCGCCGAAAAGGTGGCAAAGATGCCCGCGGCTCGGAGGGCTAGGACATCGTCGCGGAAGATGTCCAGCGTGCCATCCGAGTCCCCCCAAGAGTTGTTGATCACATCCGGCGCCAGCGCGGGATCCGGGTTCCCACCGTTGCGATCGGTGGGAGCCATGCACCATTGGAGGGCCGAGTGAAGCGTGGCTTCGTCGGATATCCAGCCGTGATCACTGTCCCAGTAGAACGCTTCGACCGCCACCCACTGGGCGTCGGGAGCCACTCCAATCCATGTGTCCGTCTCGGGATCCGATCCGATCATGGTGCCCATGGTGTGCGTGCCATGCCCCTGCAAGTCCTCGGGCTCCAGAGAGGGCGCTATGGTGGGCGTGACGTCTATCCAGTGATGGTCGTGCTGTGGCGAGACGGGATCCCAGCCACGGTAGCGGGTCTGAAGGGCAGGATGGGTCCAATCCACTCCGGTGTCGATGTTGGCGACGACGATGCCCTCCCCGCGGACCCCGTATGTATCCCACACCTTGGGCGCACCGATCTTGCTGAGACCCCAGGCCAGCGTCTGGGCTTCAGGCTCGGCACTAGAGGCGGGAGACGTATCCAGCGGGATGAGACGGTTCAGGCGTACCGAGCTCACGGCAGGATGGCTGACTAATGCCTCCGCTGCTCGCCGAACGCCGCGAACCGCGAACCCGCTAAAGATCCAGTAGCTCTTGTAGCTTTCGATGAGGCCTTGCTGCTGCCACTGATCCAGCATCTCGCGCAGGGGAGGTTGCGTGCGAGCGGCATGTGCTTGCAGGAGACTGACGGTAGACGCGCGACGGACGGACAAGGGAGCGTCGCCGACATCGCCGAGGTCGGGCTGGTCCGCAAGCCGGACGATGAATGTCGCTTGACCATCTGGGGCGTCCGAAAAGGCTTGGAGGAGTTCGGGATCTAGAGCGGCGACCATCGACTGCTGAGTATCTAGCGAAGCGGCTGCCACGTCACGGTCAAACGGCATGGCGACCAGGCAGAAGGCTATCGCCGCTATCGTTGCAACCCTAACCATGGTGCGGATTCGTGCCATGTGTGCTCCGGACAGAGACCCTTGGATGCGGCACTGACCAGACTGGGTAAGAGTCTACGCGAGGGGCATGGCTTGGCAAGTGCCTGCCTGGAGCGTCCCGAGCAGCCAATTTACTCGGTGTTAACGTCGTACTGAGGTCGCCGTGCTAGAATCGCATTGTGACGTATCGTCTGAGAAGGAGGGTCCACACCCATGCCCAAGAGGCCTCGCGTTCTAGTGGTGGACGACGATCCGGGTATCCGCGAAACCATGGGCGATATCTTGGCCCTAGAAGGATTCTCGGTAGAGGTAGCCCCTGACGGAGAGCAGGCGGTGGCGCTCTGCGGCAAGCAGGCCTTTGATTTTGCACTGCTGGACATTCGTATGCCAGGCATGGACGGCGTCGAGACGCTCGAAGCCATGAAGGCAGTCCTGCCAGACCTGCGAGTCGTCATGATCACTGGCTTTGAGGCTGGGGACTTGGCCCGGCGTGCGATGGAGGCCGGGGCCGAGGCGGTCTTTCGCAAACCGCTCGACGTAGCCTCGTTCTTGCCGTTGCTGATGGTGCCCGCCCGGGCCGATGACTGACGAGACGCGCGGCATGGAGAGCGGGGAGGGTTCATGACAGACGTCAGAGACCAGCTTGATGTTCTGTACGATGAGTTCGAACGTTTGGGGGGAAAAGGTCTCGGCACTGCCGATGAGATGATGCGGCTGGTTGCCGGTCTGCGCGCCCAGGTGGCCGATACGGAGCGACAGCGGGAGGAGCTGGCCTCCTTGTACGCGGTGGCCCAGGAGCTTGTCGCCGTCACCGATCTGGCCGAGCTCTTGGAGTCGATCATAGACAGAGCTATCGTGTTGGTAGGCGCTGACCGCGGATTCGTCGTGCTGACCGAGGTTGATGGCTCTTACCGTCTTGGCGCGGCACGGCGGTTCTCCGCGGGCGAGGTGGAGGCCACTGACGAGGCGTTTAGCCATAGCCTGGTGCAGAAGGTGCTGCGCGAGCGGAAAGCGATTCTCACTACCAACATCCAGAAGGACGACCGCTTTGAGCTCACCAAGAGCATTGTGACGCAGCAGATTCGGTCTGTGCTGGCTGTGCCACTCGTGGCACGCGGAGAGCTGCAGGGCGCTATCTATGTGGATACGCGTCTCTCCGAGCGCCCGTTCGGCGAGTCCGAGCTCGCGCTTTTGCGAGCCATGGGTAGCCTGGCTGCCATGGCTATTCGTGGCGCGCGGTTGCTAGATGATGTGCAGCAGAGCAACGAACGGCTCCAGCGGGCCCTGGAGACTCTGCGCGAGACGCAGGATCAGCTCGTCCAGGCGGAACGCTTGGCTGCTGTCGGTAGACTCGCTGCTAGCGTGGCGCACGAGCTGCGGAACCCGTTGATGGTGATGCGGAACGCTCTGTACTTTCTCGATCGGGTCGTCTCTAGCGATGAGGAACAGGATCCAGACACCCTTCGGCGCTATTTCGCCAAGCTGGATGGGGAGATCGATCGGCAGAACAAGATCATCAACGACCTGCTCTACTTCTCTAGGAACCGACCACGGCGCCTCTCTAGGGTGGACATGAACGCACTGGTCGGCGAGACGCTTCTACGGGTGGAGATGCCCGAGTCGGTAACGGTCATCAAGGACCTTGCACCGGATCTCGCTTCCATCAGCGCCGATGCCGACCAGATCCAGCAGGTTCTCGTGAACCTCGTCGGGAACGCTGTGCAGGCCATGCCGGACGGCGGGACGCTTACGGCCAGAACGGCGGACGCCGACGGCGAGTGGGTGGTCTTTCAGGTGGAGGACACGGGGTGCGGGATCGATGACGAGCAGCGGGAGAAGCTCTTTGAGCCGTTTTTCACCACCAAAGAGAATGGGATCGGTCTCGGCCTCTCGGTGACAAAGAGCATTGTGGAGGGACACCGAGGCGAGATCAGCGTCAGCTCGTCCCTCGGCGAGGGAAGCGAGTTTACCGTCAAGCTCCCTTACGACTTGATAGGGTGAGATCGCCTATGTCACCGGTACGATCCGTTTCGATGCCTTGCTGGCCATCCGTGAGCGGCTTGCCACCACCTCATAAGCTCCAAGGTTTGGGAACGCCATGATAGGTCCGAGCGTGGCGAAACTGGAGATGCTCGAGCTTCTCGGCCTCGGCGGCGCGGCCGAGGTCTACCGTGCCTTGGATCGATCGCGGGGCCGCGAGGTCGCTGTCAAGGTGCTGAGTGAGCGAGCAGAGCCCGAGATGGTTGCGCGCTTTGTGCGAGAGGCGCGCGCCTTGGGGAGGCTGCGCCATCCCCACATAGTCGGGCTCTATGATGCAGGCGAAGAGTCGGGTCAGCGCTATATTGTCATGGAGCTCGTGCGTGGCGGGAGCTTGCGAGAGCGCCTCCAGGGCGAACGGATGCCCTGGCATGAGGCTTGCCGCATTGTGAAGCAAGTAGCTTCGGCGCTTGCCCTGGCCCACGAGCAGGGGATCATCCACCGCGATATCAAGCCGGGAAACATTCTGTTCGACGAGGAGGGGCGTGCCAAGCTGACGGACTTTGGCTTGGCGCACCTGACGGATGTGTCCGCCATGACGCGCACCGGCACGGTGATGGGCACGGTTCTCTATCTTTCGCCAGAACAGGCCCTTGGCAGGGCTGTGGATGCCCGAAGCGATCTCTATTCGCTGGGGGCCGTCTTCTACGAGATGCTGGCGGGCAAGCCGCCATTCGTCGGCGATTCGGCGGTGGCGGTCATCTACAAGCATCTCAACGAGGAGCCTCAGCCGCTTGCTGCTCAAGGCATCGACGTTCCCGCCAAAGTGGAGCGGATCGTGATGCGCCTCTTGGCCAAGGATCGCGGTCGACGCTATGACTCCGCCGATGACATCCTGGCAGTCCTTACAGACTTGCTAGAGAGCGGGCCGCAAGAGGATGGCGCACATGCGCAGGCTGGCATCCAGCTCGACGAAGCATCGTCTGGCCTTGAGACCGGTGAACTCGGTGTGTCGTCGCTGCCGCTGGCGGGGCGCGCCGAGGAGCGACAGTCGCTGATCGATGCTTTGGACAAGGCCGTGGCAGGGTCGGGAACGGCCGTGATGCTTGCCGGCGAGGCGGGCATTGGCAAGACGAGGCTAGCACGCGAACTCGAAGCCGTGGCGCGACGCAAGAACGTGCTGGTCTTGTGGGGAGCATGCCTCTACAGCGACGCGCCGGATCCCTATGCGCCTGTCGCCGAGATCGTCGAAGCGTTCGGCCAAGGCCGCGGTAGAAGCACGACATGGGCCGTCCTCGGCGAGCTCGAGAGAGACGTCGAGGCTGCGCTGGGGGCGGCTCGACAGGTGCTCGGGCTCGAGCCGGACGGCCCCGGCATCCCGGATTGGTGGCATGCGGCCGCGCCGCTTGACGCCCAGATGAAGCTCTTCCAGACGCTGGCGCGATTCCTGGGAACCATCGCTCGTCAGCGCCCAGTGCTGGTGGTGCTCGACGATCTCCAGTGGGCTAGCATGGCCACCCTGCAGCTCTTGCACCATCTTGCCAGGGCCATCCGTGGGCAGCGTGTCATGCTGCTTGGCCTCTATCGTACCGATGAGCCTTTGACCGGTGATTCGGGAGAAGAGAGTCCGTTGGCAGAAGTGCTCCGGCGGATGAGCCGCGAGAAGCTCTACAGCGAGATCATGCTAGATCGGCTGAAGGAGGAAGACCTCGAGCTGCTGGTGGGCTCGGCCTTGCACGCCGAGGGACTAGAGCCAGAGTTCGCTCGCATCCTCTATCGAGAGTCTGAGGGCAATCCCTTCTACCTCTTGGAGACACTGCGACTGCTGCAAGATCAGGGTGATCTGGAACGCGTGGGCGATCACTGGGAGATGGGCGCCCTCCTCGAGAATCTGGAGATTCCTCGATCGATCGTCGACCTGGTCGAAAGGCGACTGGCACGCACCGGGCGCAATGAGAGAGAGCTGCTCGAGTGGGCTGCGGTAGCTGGCCCTAGACTCGATGCGCCGCTTCTGGCCGATCTAGCCGGCGGACGTCGCTTGAGTGTGTTGCGACAGTTGCGCACGCTCCAAGACGAGCACGCGCTTCTCGTATCCTCTGCCGCTGGCTTTGGCTTTGCGCACAACAAGGTGCGCGAGGTCATCTATGAAAGCGTTCCCGCGCCCCTCTTGAGCGAGATGCATCTGATGGTGGGAGAGCTTCTTGAGGAGCGTAACGCTGGCGGCGAGAGCGTCAGCGTTTATGACTTGGCTCGGCATTTCTACGAAGCGGGCGACGCAGCCAGGGGTTACCAGTACGCGCTCCAGGCCGCAGATGCCGCAGAGGCCGCGCTCGCGCCGGCCGAGGCCGCTGCGCACCTAGGCCGAGCACTGGAGTTGGCAGAAGCTCTGCCGGCAAACGTTGCCTCACCCGAGCAGGCCTTGCAGATGCGTCAGCGATACGCTGGCCTTCTGGCCACTCTGGGGCAACAGGAGCGGGCCTGGGATGCATACGCGCAAGCGCTCAAGGAAGCCAGCGCCCTCGGCGACGTGCGTGCCGAAGGGGCTATTCTGCTAGAGCAGGGAGCTTTGCGCGGACGTGCCGGTGCCTGGGCAGAGGCGTCTGCCTTGATTGAGGAGGCTCTGCAGCTGGCGTTGCGGCATGGCGTTTCGATCACGGAGGTGGGTGCACTGCAACGCAAGGGCTACTTTGCCTTCGAGCAGGGCAACTGGGAAGACGCGCTGGCGCTCCTGAGGAGAGCTCTAGAAAGGGCCGACGCGTACGATCTGCCTGTACCCAAAGCCCGAATCCTGGGGAACCTTGGCATCGTGGAGCATGCCCGGGGCGAACCCGAAATGGCCATTGAGCTGTTTCGGGATAGCGTCACGACCTTTTCCACGGCAGGGATGCCGCTGGACGTGGTACGTGGGCTCAGCAATATGGGTTTCTGCTACCAGGCCATGGGGCGCTATGACGAGGCCATCGCCATTCACGAGGAGGCGCTCGAACGGCTCGAACAGGTGGGTGACGTCCGAGAGGAGGGATTGGCGCATCTGCACATGGCCGAATCGTGTGAAGCGCTTGGGAACGTGACGGAAGCAAGAGAGCACTGTGCCAAGGCGTCGCGTCGGTTCTCTCTCATCGGATTCGAGCAGGGGATCGCCGATGTCGATCGTGTGTATGCGCGCATCGCAAGCAGGCAGAATCGCTGGGAGGTGGCAGAGCGCTACCTACGCCACGCCATATCGGTGTATGACGATCATGGCGACCAGCTGAACCTGGCAGAGTCGCACGAGGAGCTGGCGGCCTTGCTAGAGACCGTCGGCGAAGGAGCCCAAGCAGCCAACGAGCTAAGGCGTTCCAAGATCCTCTACGCTTCGCTTCATGGCAACGGAGAGTCGTCGGAAGATGCCAGTCCTGGAGGGTAGGGCGCAACGTCCGACAGGGGCCCCATTGCCTGCAGATGCTCGAGCATCGTCCTATGGGTGATGGGGTGTGGCACATTAGGGGCGATCTCTGCCAGCGGTACCAGGACATAGACGCGATCGAGGAGGCCCGGGTGAGGCAACGTTAGTTGTGCGCTGTCGAGGATCACACTGTCATAGAGTAGCAGGTCGATGTCGATGGCGCGTGGGCCCCAGCGCCAGGTAGGAGTGCGACCTAGAGCGCGCTCGATGGCCTTGGCTGCCTGCAACGTGCGCAGTGGTGGCAACGTCGTCTTGGTGATGCAGGCGCTGTTGAGAAAACGAGGTTGGTCGGTCACGCCCCAAGGCTCGGTCTCGTACAGCCGGGCCGTTCTGAGGACCTTCAGGCCATACAATGGCAGCTCTGCAAGAGCCGCTTGGATCGAGGTGGCCCGGTCCCCAAGGTTACTTCCTAGGACAAGATAGACTAACGCCATGGCCTCCAGTCCCGTCGAACGATGGCGTCGGACATACGCGCTACGCGCGACATGGCTTGGACGTCATGTACTCGCACAATGTCGGCGCCGCGGGCGATGCCGATGGCCACTGTTGCTGCGGTGCCTTCTAGCCGCTCCTCCTGAGGGAGATCCAACGTGTAGCCAATGAAGGACTTGCGGGAAGGCCCAACGAGGATCGGGTAGCCAAGATGGGCCAGGGCGCCAGTGTGCCATAGGAGTTCCAGATTCTGCTCTACCGTCTTGCCAAAGCCAATGCCGGGGTCAATGATGATCTGGCCGTCACCTATGCCCGCTTGGCGAGCCAGATTGATCTGGGCACACAGTTCGCGCAGGATATCGCCTACCAGGTCATCATAGTGAACGCCTATGTAGCGGCCCCCTAGGCGTTCCTCCTGGGCAGCGTTGCGAGGCTTGCTCCGATTGTGCATGATCACGATGGGAACCTGTCTCTCGGCCACCAAAGGGGCCATCTCTGGATCCATCTGCAAGCCCCACACATCGTTGACCATAGCGGCGCCGGCGTCGAGGGCAGCGCGTGCCACGTCTGCCTTGTAGGTGTCCACGGAGACGGGGGTGTCCGTCGCTTGCCTCAGGGCACGGATGACGGGGATGAGGCGTGCGATCTCTTCCTCGCCATCAACAGGTGCTGCGCCAGGTCGCGTAGATTCGGCGCCCACGTCGAGGATGTCCGCTCCCTCTGCTACAAAGCGCAAGCCACGAGCTAGCGGCGTCTCCCCTTGGTGGTCCTGAAGCAGGCCGTCGCCGGAGAAGCTATCCGGTGTCACATTGAGGATGCCCATAACATAGGTGCGAGTGCCCCAGGTGAACGCACTCTTGCCGATGTTGGTGTGAGCTTGCCGGTAGCCCATGGCCTCCCTTGCTGATGGTAGCGCTACGAGATGCTCGGCTTGAGCACGACGACGCGGGGGTCGTCACCTAGCTGGGTCTTGGAGATAGAGAGGCTCTCGACTGGCTTGGGGTTGCTGACGCCCATCTCTTTGAGAAAGCGCGTCAGTGAGCCGAGATTGGCCTGAATGCCAGGTACCTTGTAGTGCATGGGAATCACGACGCTGGGCTCTAGTTGGCTGATGACTTCGGCGGCCCCGCTGGGCGTGAGGGTGTCGCGCCCGCCCACGGGCACCAGGAGGATATCCACGGCGTCGAGCTCCTCGACCTGCTCTTGCGTGAGCGGTTGGCCCAGATCGCCAAGGTGACAGATCGCCATGTCGTCCATCTCAACCAAGTAGGCGGTGTTGGGACCGAGATCCTTGTTACGGGGCGTGTTGTGTGTGGTGGCGACGCCAAAGACAAACGTGTTGCGGATCTCGTATTCGCCGGGGCCTTTGATAACATAAGCGCCAGAACGCACCGCGCGGAGATAGTTGTGGTCGGCGTGTTGGTGGCTTACGGTGACGATGTGAGCTCGCAAGCGGGGCAGGGTCGGCCCTAGTTCCGGGCCATACGGGTCGGTAACCACGGCTACCCCTCGCGTGCGGATGCGAAAGCATGACTGCCCGTACCAGACGATCTCCATAGGTAGCTGGCTAGCCCTCCTGTCCGCGAGTCACCCAAGACGCAATCTGGATGTCTGCCTGCGCGCGCTGCTCGTCAAGCCACGTGGCAAAGGCGCGTTCTTGCACGACTGGCCAGAGATCGTCAGGCACGCGCCTCGCAGGATCGATCTCGACCACCTGGATCACGTGGAACCCAAACTCGCTGCGCACCACGTCGCTGATCTCGCCAGGCTCCATGGCAAAGGCGACGTCATCGAACGTAGGGGGCATCACGCCATACGGCAGGAAGCCAAGGTCCCCCCCGCTGCTGCGCGTGGTCGCGTCCTCGCTGATCTGGCGCGCGAGCGCAATAAAGTTGCCGCCGGCTTGCAGGGCCTGGACAGCTCGCTGGGCGGCGGACTCTTCCGAGGTGAGGATGTGTCGGATGTGGATCTGCTCGACCTCACGCGGCACTTGCGATGTGACGAGATCGCGCATGGCGGCCGTCAGCAGATCGTAGCGCACCTGTGCACGTAGCTCGTCCATGGTCAGCGCGTTCGAGGCGAGCCAGCCTGCAAAGCGGTCGGGATCGTCGCCGCGCATGGCGTTGAGCGCTGCCTCGATGTCCTGATCCGAGATGTGGATGCCTCGGTCCTTTGCAGATTGCTCGATGAGGACCTGGTCGATGAGCCACTGCAGAACCTGCTGGTCCAGGCGAGCCAGCGCCTGTTTGCCGGCTTCTGAGGCCGCATCCAATCCCGGTTGCTGGAGAAAGTAGGACCGCGCTTGGGCCACTTGTCTCAGATAGGTCTCGCGCGAGATAGGCTGACCGTTCACCAGAACAGCGATATGCTCCGGGAGCTCGGCGTTGGCTTGGTCTGTGGCCTGTGCGATGGGAGCAGCTGTCGACGCCAAAGGCGTGTCGGTCGGTGACGCAGGCGTCTCGCTGGGGATCGCAGTTTCCGTGGGCTGACCTTGCGTCGCCGCTGCGGTTGCTGTCACGGGTACGGCTGTCGATGTCTCCAGAGGTGGGAGTGGCGTTGGAGTTCCTAGTACGCCGCACGCCGTGAGCGTAGCGCAGATGGCCAGCAAGGCGATAGCGTACCGCATTCTGGCGAGCAACGTGTCCTCCTGTGGGAAGTGCTGTTGGGCGCAAGGACGCCACATAACACCGGACGAGTATAGCGGGGCCATGACCTGATGTCAACGGGGACGCCTGTTGACGCGCGCGCGGCGTGCCCGTACAATGGCGGCATTGCTCGCCCCACCATAGCGGAATACAAGCCAACTGCATGTCTGAAAACCGTACAAAGACTGAAAACGGAACCCGGATGGCCCTACGCTGGTTGGACACCGCTTGGTCTGTGCTTGCCTCGCGTTGGGCCGTCGCGATCGTTCTAGGCGGCTGGGCGCTCCTTCTCTTGGTCTGTTCTTGGGTGCCCCAGGCGGGTCCGCCGTCTGTCGCTGAGGGCACAGCCGTGGCACGATGGTTGGCAGCCGTCGAGGCAGATCGTCCAGCGGTGGGCGAGTTGCTGGATCGGCTCGGCCTGGTGCGAGCCTGGGGCGGATGGGTCGTGCGCGCGCTGCAAGGTTTCACCGCAGGATGGTTGGCGCTGCTGGGGGCTGGCGAGATGCTCGGTTGGCTGGCTCCGGCCTCACGTCAGTCGACGGTCGGCTCGATGGACGCGCCATGGGACGATGCGCAGCGAGAGGCTGTGGACGTTGCGCACGTCGAGGGCTGGCAGCTGCTACGAGCTGACGAAGAGACCGTGGTGATGCGTGCTCGCACGCTGGACGCTTGGTGGCGCCGCGCTCTCGTTCGGGGTTTGTGGGTGGCGCTTCTTCTGGTGGCGGCGGCATGGTGGCTCGGACAGACGGCTCCTTACCAACACCTGACGATCCCCCTTGCTCTTGGCAGTGAGGCTCATGTCGAGCGCTGGGGTATCGCCTCGGTTCAGCTCAAGCGCCTGCAGTTTCGCACGGGGCCCGATGGAACGCCGCGCGATCTGGCTGCTGATCTCGCTTTCCTGCTCACAGACGGCACGATGCAGAGGATGCGCCTCATCCCAGGGCGAGTGACGAGCTTGCGTGATACAGCTGTCCGCGCGGTGGGCATCGGCCCCGTGCTCCGCCTCACTGCCCGTTCCCTCACCGGGCAAGCCGCGACCCTCTCCTCAATGTCTGGGACTGAGGCAGAGGCGGAGGTGTTGCGTGTGCGCCTCGGTGGCGTCAACCAGGAGCACTTGGTGGCACTGGACCAGGGCAAAGCGACGCTGCGCTTGGTTGAAGGTGCGACAGGGTTACCTAGCCCATGGGCAGTGCTAGGCGAGCTACTGGATGGCTATACCGGCAGGTCGTTGGGCCGAGAGCCGATACAGCCGCCCGACACGGTGTCTCTGGGTAACTATGTGGCGACGTTCGCTCCCGAGTACTATCTTGAGGTGCAGCTCGCGCCTCGTGTGCAGGGGATCGGACGGGTGGCGGCCGCTATAGGCGTCATGGCACTGGGGGTTGCCCTCGTCAGTTTGGCGGCGCGTTGGCGGTGGCGCCCAGAGAGCGCGGTGGTGGTGTTGAGTCCAGCGGACACGGGTAGCCGATGCGTCTGCCTGGCCTCCGCTTCGTGGGGGCCAGAGCTTGTCGAAAGACTTGGTTGTCAGAGTGGGGAGGGTGGCGACTGATGACGGCGTCGCTGTCGCTGCCCGCTCGGCTGCTGGTGCTGGGTGGCCTGGTGGGTTTGCTGGCCATCCTCGTCGAGCGTTGGACTCGCCTGGCCATCTTGAGGCGATGGCTCTGGCGCTTTGCCATGGGATTAGGGATCATCGCGTGTGGCGTGTTACCTGCCACGCAAGATCGCGGTCCGCTGGCACAGCCAGCCTTGACCGTGGCAGTGATCGGATGGGCGGCGGGATTGTGGGCTACCCGGAAGGCCAAGAGTATGCCCGGCAGAGGCTGGTTGATGGCCTCTGTTGGGGCGATGCTCCTAGCCTCATTGGAGGGCGTGGGCGCGGTCCCTGTGATTGCCCGCGGCTGGTGGTTTGCCACGGCCGAGCTGCTGTGGTCGTGGGCCATCGGCATACTGGCGGTAGAACTCGCCATGAAACCTGTCACTGGCACGTCGCGCGGACTCTACCTGAGCGCAGCTTTGCAGGGAGGGGCCGTCCTTCTTGCGGAGATCGGCGCGCGCAGAGCATGGGGCTTTGGGGGAGCCTCGGAGCCGATTCTGGCTGCGCGGATAGCTGCTCTGCTGGTGACGTCTGCCGGGTTGGTGCTGCTTGCAAAGGGGGAAGGTGAACCGGGGCGTGGGTGGCCCCGTATCGTATTGCTGGTGGTGCTCGCCATGGCGATCTGGGGAGGCGCTCACGTCTGGATTCTGGCGGCGGGTGCGACGCCGACGCTCTACCTGTGGCAGTGAAGAGCGAGCATGGTTGAGGATGGCGTACCCCTGGTGGTGGGTGTAGCGGGGGGCACTGGGGCGGGCAAGACGACCATCTCGCGGGCCATCCTCGAGGAGGTGGGCCGCGAGCACATCGCGCACGTCCAGCACGATGCCTACTATCGCGACCTAGGCCATCTTTCCATGTCTGAACGTCTCCAGCAGAACATGGATCACCCGAATGCCCTGGAGACAGAGCTGCTCCTCGAGCACTTGGGGCGCCTCCGGTGCTGGGAGCCCATCGAGATGCCGGTGCACGGCTTTGCTACGTACCGCCGCACAGAGCGCACGACTTTCGTAGAGCCGAGACCGGTTATCCTCGTCGAGGGCATTCTCGTGCTTGCGATACCAGATCTTTGCGATGAGCTGGACGCAAAGGTCTATGTCGACGCTGACGCCGACATCGGGCTCATTCGACGGCTTGGGCGGGACATTCTGGAGCGCTGTCGCGACCTCTCGTCGGTCATCGCGCAGTATCTGGGCACCGTGCGACCGATGCATTTGCAGTTCGTCGAGCCCTCCAAGAGGTGCGCCGACGCGATCGTGCCAGAGGGCGGGCGAAATCGCGTTGTGTTGGAGACGATCTGCGCTTGCCTTCGGGCCACCTTGGGCATGGCATGAATCACCCATCGGCAGAGTCCTGGAACGGGTCGACCGTGCGTGTGCTGTTCGTGGACCACGCTCATGCACTTGGTGGCGCCGAGCATAGCCTGTTGCTGCTTCTGCGCTGTCTGAATAGGTCGCGCGTGACGCCCTTTCTAGCCTGCGTGCCGGGTCCTCTCCGAGATCGCGCTTTGGCCGCCGGTGTGCCCTGCCATATCCTACCGATGGATCGCGTTCGGGGGCGGCTGTTGGGGTTCTTGATCCTGATACGAGGTGGTTGGGAGCTGGCGCGTCTCGCACGCAAGCAGAATGCCGATCTGATCTGCACGAACACGGTTCGCGGCTCCCTGTATGGCGGGCTGGCATCCTTGCTGTCACGGGTGCCACTAGTGTGGTACGTTCGAGACATGCTGACTCGGGGGCTCTATGCGCGGATGCTGGGGCGGCTTGCCACTTCCGTCATTGCGGTGTCTGAAGCCGTATCCAGATCGCTGCCGTGCGAGGCGACGGTCGTTCCTAATGGTTTGCTGCCCGGCGAGTTCGTTGCGGATCCAGACGCCGCCGCTGAGAGGCGGAGCCAATGGGGCATTGCAGCAGATGTTCCTGTGGTGGGTATCGCGGGACGTCTGCGAGCTTGGAAGGGACATGCGGATTTCCTCCGCGCGATGCGCATAGTGGCGGATGCCATGCCCGAAGCCAGGTTCGTCGTCGTGGGAGGGACGGTCTTTGAGGAGGGAGAGCCTTACCGGCCCAAGCTAGAGCGTCTGGCTGCTTCGCTTGGGCTTGAGGGGAGCGTGGTCTTTGTCGGCCACCAGCAAGATATGCCGGTTGTCTATGCGACGATGGATGTCGCTGTACACTGCTCTGTGGAGCCAGAGCCCTTCGGTCGCGTCATCATCGAGGCCATGGCAGCCGGCCGACCCGTGGTAGCCTATGCGCAGGGTGGCCCCAAGGAGATCGTGGTGGGTGGCGAAACGGGCTTGCTCGTCCCTCCGGGCGATCACGAGGCCTTGGGTCTCGCGACGCTGGCCCTTCTCCAGGACTGGGAGCGGCGTCGCGAGATGGGCGAGGCGGCTCGTGCACGGGTGATGGCTCGCTACGATGCACACGGCGTGGCGCATCGTGTAGAGGACGTACTGGTTCAGGCTGCCCGCAAGAAGGGAACCACGTCGTGAATCTGGTCTTGGATGGACGCTATATCCAAGACCACTATCCGGGGGTGGGGAGGTATGCCTTTCAGCTTGCTACCCATCTGGCACCTGTGGCTGGCGATGATCGCTTGCTCTTGCTGCATGATCCCCTGGCGTCGAATGAGCGCTTCGATATCGAGGCACTGGCGGCGAACCCGCGAGTCGATTTGGTGACGGCATCCTGTAGCCCGCTGGGGCTGGGACAGCACCTGATCGTACCGCCCCTGGTACGGCGCGCTCGAGGGACGGTCTACCTCGCGCCGCATTGGGGCCTGCCGCGAGGGCTCGATTGCCCCGTGGTCTTGACCGTCCATGACTTGACTCCTTGGTTGCTACGGGAAAAGTCAGAGCCGTTCTGGAAGCGCTGGGCTTACCAACGCCTACTGCAAAGTGCCGTACATCGGGCTGCGGCTGTCGTGGTGAGCTCACAGGCGACACGCGAAGACCTTGAGCGGCTGATTCCCCGACATCCACCAGTGACGGTGGCACCATTGGGTGTGGGGGCGATGTTCCACCCTAGGGTTCGCGAGGTGGTCGGTGAGAGGCTAGCCAGGTTCGGCGTCACGCTCCCCTTTGTCCTGTGCGTGAGTACGAATCGGCCTCACAAGAATCTGGGACGGCTACTGGAGGCTTGGGCTAGGCTGCCCGAGTCGCTGCGGGAGGCATGGCAGCTCGTGCTAGTGGGCGCTGTGGATCCGCGTTGGGAGGACCCCATGGCCACTGCGGAACGCCTAGGCGTAGGCAAGTCAGTACGGCGCCTAGGGCGGGTGGGAGAAGGGGCGTTGGCCGATCTCTATGGGGCAGCAGAGTTGGGCGTGGTTCCCTCGCTATACGAGGGCTTTGGTCTTCCGGCGTTGGAGATGATAGCGTCTGGCGTGGCAGTGGCTGCATCGAGACGCTCTGCGGTGCCCGAGGTGGTTGGAGAGGCGGGCATGCTTTTTGATCCGACTGCCGTTGATGAGATGGCTTTGGCGCTGGTGTCGCTGATGACGGACGCTTCTCTGCGCGAGTCGCTGGCGGCGAGAGGCCGGAACCGAGCGGCAACCTTCACCTGGGAGCGAACCGCTGCCTTGGTGCGCAAAGCCGTGGACAGTGCGTTGGGGGGGAGAGCGTAGGTGCGCATCCTCCATCTGTACAAGGACTACTACCCTGTGGTGGGGGGCATCGAGAATCACGTGCGCCTTCTTGCCGAGGGTCAAGCGCAGGCGGGCCATGAGGTCGCGGTTCTGGTCACCAATCCCAGCCTGCGCAGTGCGCGCGAGCGGTTGGCCGATGTCGACGTTATCAAGGTCGGACGGTTGGCCAAGGTTGCCTCGACGCCACTGAGCCTGCGATTCGGTTGGGAGCTAGCCCGCAGGCATCCCGATATCGCGCACGTGCACTCGCCCTTTCCGCCTGCGGAGGCCCTCCAGTTCCTGCTGGGCAAGAGCCGAGCGACCGTCCTTACTTACCACAGCGATGTGGTGCGGCAGCGACGACTGGCGCACCTGTACCGTCCTCTGATGCGGCGGGTGCTGGGCAGTGTCGATCGGATCTTGGTATCGAGTCCTGCCCACCTCGATTCGCAGATGCTCGCGGAGCACCGCGGCAAGTGCCAAGTTGTGCCTTTTGGGATTCGCCTGGACCGCTTTGCGTCGGCAGAGCCTGCACGCGTGGCAGAGCTCCGCGAAATGGCATCGGGACTGCCTTTGCTGCTGTTTGTGGGGGTGTTTCGCTACTACAAGGGACTCCAGTACCTCATCGAAGCCATGGCGGACGTTGAGGCGCTGCTGGTGCTTGTAGGGTCGGGTCCCCTGGAGGGCGAGCTGCGGCAACAGGTCGCGGAGCTGGGGTTGCGTGAGCGCGTCCGTTTCGCCGGTCGCGTCGCGGACGAGGACCTGCCGGCCTACTATCGGGTGGCGGATCTCTTTGTGTTGCCTTCTTGCGAGCCCAGTGAGACGTTTGGCATTGCCCAGCTAGAGGCGCTAGCCGCGGGGCTGCCGGTGGTGGGCACAGAGCTCGGTACGGGTACGACGTTCGTGAACAGGCATGGAGAGACCGGGTTGGTGGTTCCGCCCAAGGACGCGAGAGCGCTTGCTGTCGCCATCAAACGCCTTCTGGGCGACGATGCCTTGCGCAGACGTCTCGGTGAGGGCGCTCGCGGCCGCGCGCAGCTCTTTGATGCCGAGCGCATGCTTGAAGAGGTGACGCGAGTGTACCAGGAGGTCCTCGATCGGCAAGGGTAGGTAGGCGTGGCCGGTCGGTGCGAAGATGACTGGGTGGTTGGGCTGACGATCAGGTAGCGCGGGAGAAATGCAATGCGGACGAGGCTGAGCGTGTTCTGCGAGGCCGTTATCGAAGCGGGCTGGCTGCTGGCGGCATTGGTGGCTCCTCTGTTCTTTGATGTGTATTCGCAGCGTGTATTCGAGCCAGACAAGATCGGCCTCATCCGCTCCATCGCCACGATCATGGCAGCTGTCTGGGCGATCTGGTTACTGGAGCGGCTCGCGACGGCGAGTGAGAGGGACCAAGCGCCGGCGTCCTCCTGCTGGGATCGCATCCGCAAGACGCGCCTTGTGCTACCCGCGTTGCTCCTGGTCGTGGCCTATCTGATCTCGACGGCCCTATCAGTGACCCCGCGCATCAGCTTCTGGGGCTCTTACGAGCGGCTGCAGGGAACCTACTCGTTGTTATCCTACGTGGTGATCGGGCTAAGCGTGCTTTTCTTGCTGCGGCGACGGGAGCAGCTAGAGCGGCTGTTGCTCTTTCTCGTCTTGAGCAGCATCCCTGTGGCTCTGTACGGGGTTGTGCAGCACTATGGGTTGGATCCGCTTCCCTGGGGTGGCGACGTGACGCAGCGCGTAGCTGGCAACCTCGGCAACGCGATCTTTATCGCAGCGTATCTGATCATGGTGGCGCCCATCACGGTCGTCCAGTGGATTCGCTTGTGGCGACGTGAGACAGCCGACTGGACGAGGACGCGACGGCTTGGCATCGGTGCAGCCATGGTGGCTCTCGCTGCCGGACTGGCTGTGCTCTGGGGGGTCGTGGGTCTGGGTGCTGGGCTCTGGTTCGCCGTTGTCCTCTGGGGCGTGGCAGGAGTCATAGGCTGGCTCACCGGTGGCTCGGTGCGTCGCTGGCTGATGCTTGGGTTCTATGCATCCGTCTTGGCCGTCCAGCTTGTTTGCATTGTATTCACACAGAGCCGCGGCCCGTGGTTGGGGCTGCTGGGTGGCCTGTTCCTCTTCCTCATGGTAGCGCTGGTGGCGAGCCGCCGGAACCGTATGGCCTTGGCAGTTGGCATTGGCGCTCTGCTCGTGGGGGCGTTCCTGGGCGTGCTGAACATCCCCGACGGACCTCTGGCACCGCTGCGGGACCTTCCGTACCTGGGTAGGCTTGGACGCGTTTTTGAGGTCCAGACGGGCACTGGCCGTGTGCGGGTGCTCATCTGGGAGGGCGCTCTCGAGATGGTGACGGACAGCCCTTTGCGGGCGGCCGTAGGGTATGGGCCCGAATCGATGTACTCTGCTTTCTCGCCCTACTATTCGCCAGAGCTGGCGCACCTCGAACGTCGAAGCGCGTCGCCTGACCGTTCTCACAACGAGACCTACGATGCCCTCATCACGACAGGCGTCCTGGGCTTTGCCGCCTATATGTACCTGTTCATCAGCGTCTACCTGGTCGCGATGCGGTCCTTGGGAATGGTGTGTGATCGCCGGGATCGCTGGCTGTTCCTGGGGCTGACGCTCGGGGGCGGCTTGTTGGGTGCCGTGCTGCCCTACTTGGTAGAGGGCCAATGGCGCTATGCCGGCATCACGATGCCGCTCGCGGTGACAGCCGGTGTGGGCGCCTATGCCTTGGTGAAGGCTATGATGGGGTGGGCTGGTGCTAGGGTTCTTGCCAGCGAGAAGCCCGTCTGGTCGGAGCAATCGCTGCTTGTGGCGGGGTTGCTCGGCGCCATCCTCGCGCACTTTGTAGAGATCCATTTCGGGATCGCCATCGGTGCCACGAGAACCTATTTCTGGATCTTGGCGGCGGTGATGGTCGCGGTTGGGGAGGGCTGGGTGGCCTGGGATGAGCCGGCTGTGGTGCTGGCTCAGCAGACGCGATCAAGCCGACGGCGCAGGTCAAGGCGTCGGCAAGGGCGCGAGACGCTTGCCTCACGAATTGCCACCTACCAGGCTGTCGCGATCGGCCTGATCGGGGCGGCTGTCCTTGGGACGCTTGCGTGGGACTATACGGCCAATGCCGTTGGTCACACGTCGCCTACAACGATGCTCTGGCAGTCGCTGACGACGATGCAGGCCAAGGGCGATCCCGATACCGTGGGTTTCGGCGTGGCCGCTGTGGTTGGCGCAACGTGGGCGTCCCTGGGTCTGCTGGTGGCAGGCCTGGAACTGCCCGGATGGCAATCCATGGACTGGCGCGAACGCGCACGCGTCGGACTGATTTCGATGGCGGTCGCCGGGCTGGTAGGGGGCCTCTATGCCTTGCTGCATGCGAACCAGCTTCGCCCACCAGTGGACGTGACAGCGTTACTGATGCGGTATGTTGTGTTGCTCTGCATGGCATGGCTTGCGGGAGCGGCAGCCATTGCGCTTGGCAGCGGCTGGCAGGCGGCATCCAAGCGTGGCGGGGTTGGGCTGGTCGGCTTGGCGTTCCTGCTGGCGGCCATGCCAGTCGTGGACGCACGGAATCTGCGGCCCATCCGAGCTGACATGATCTTCAAGCAGGGGATGAGGCTTGAGCGCGAAGGATCGCTGAAGACGGCCCTCGGCCAGTACGCTCAGGCGGCTCAGTTGGCCCCTGGGGAGGATCGGTACTGGCTCTACCAAGGCCGCGTGGCGTTGGAGCAAGCTCGTGTCGAGACGGACGCATCGGAACGTGAGCGATATCTCAACACGGCCCAGCAGGCACTGCAGACGGCTCGCAGCCTCAACTCTCTGAACACGGACCACGCCGCGAATCTCGCTCGGCTGCATCGTGTGTGGGGCGAGTTGGCCACGACGGCGACGGCACGCCAGGCGCACTGGGAGCGCGCGGAAGCCTACTATGCTGAGGCTCATGCCCTCAGCCCCAATAGTGCGCAAATCCTCAACGAGTGGGGGCTTTCGCTATTGCTCCTAGGTGATGCCGAAGCTGGCCTTGCCAAGCTCAACGAGTCGCTGGCGCTGGACGATGCCTATGCCCAGACCTATATGCTCTTGGGGGACTATTATGCTCGGCAGGCGGAATGGGAGCAGGCGGTAGAAGCCTACCAGAAGGCGACAGCGCTGGATACCGAGTTGCTCCAGGTGTGGAGCGGCCTCGGTTACGCGGCCTCGCAGATGGGCGACTGGGAGACTTCACTCGAGGCCAATCTCGAAGTGTACCGTCGTGCACCCAAGGACTATAATACCGTCAAGAATCTGGCCATCATCTATGCGCAGATCGGCAATGATGAGGAAGCCTTGGCCAAGGCGCACGAGGCGCTAGAGTTGGCGCCAGAGGCCGAGCGTCCCGCTCTGGAACGCTTCATTGGCGAAGTCGAAGCTCGAATGGCCAACGAGGGAGACGAGTAGTGGAACGCCTATCGCTGATGCTGATCACGGCCTTTGTGCTGGCTGCTGCGGCTACGCCGTTCTTTCGCCGGGTGGCTTCGAGCTTTGGGCTTGTAGATTTGCCCTCGCCGCGCAAGGTTCACTCGCGCCCCATGCCCCTTATGGGCGGGGTCGCGATCTATATAGCTTTTCTAGCGTCACTTTTGGTTTTTGGCGATCGTTTCTACGTAAGGCAGATGGTTGGCATTCTCGTTGGGGCAACTGTCTGCTCGCTTACAGGGCTCTGGGATGATCGGAATGGGCTTGGGGCCGGAGTCAAGCTGGCAGCACAGCTGATTGCGGTGGCCATCTTGCTGCTCACGGATGTGCGAGTGCGCGTCGTGCGCATCCCCGCGCTGGACATCGTGCTTACCACCATCTGGGTGGTGGGCATCACCAACGCCATGAACCTCCTCGATAACATGGATGGTCTATCGGGAGGCGTTGGCGCGGTGGCAGCGGCCTTTTTTCTGGTGCTGGCGGCTATGAGCGGCCAGTATCTGGTGGGGGCACTGAGCGCAGCGCTTCTCGGTGCGTGCGTGGGCTTTTTGCTGTACAATGCGAACCCGGCGTCGATCTTTATGGGGGACTCGGGTAGCCTGTTCCTTGGCTTTCTTTTGGCGGCCACCGCTATCAAGCTACGCTTCCCGGCGAACGTTGTTCAGGTTACGTGGATGATCCCGGTCCTTGTCTTGGGCGTCCCTCTCTTTGACACGGCGCTGGTGGTGCTTTCGCGCCTGCGGCGTGGCGTCAACCCTCTCACGGCGGCTGGCAAGGATCACACCTCGCATCGCCTGGTGAGGATGGGCTACACCCAGCGAGAGGCGGTGCTGACGCTGTACCTGGCGGGATGCGCTCTAGGCGTGTTGGCTATCTATGTCAGTCAAGCTTCGCTCATTGATGCCTGGTTCGTGGCAGGATTGATGGCGCTCGTTGCTATCGCGGCATTCATCTGGTTCCTTGGGGAAGAGGTGCGGCAAGTTGGCGGTGACAGGTGAGACTAGCCCCGCTACGGGGGAGGCGGCTCCGCGGAGCGAGTGAGGTTGGGCCATGACGGCTCGTGGGCAAAGGCGCCGGCTAGCGGACTGGTTTCACAGCGAGCGTCTGCGGACAGTAGTCGCAAGATACGGCAAGCCCGCGGCAGCGCTTCTCTTCTCGGTGCTCATCACCGTGGCAGTGTTTGCGTTGGGCGATCGCCTGGCGGATCTTCAGGCGCTCGGATATCTGGGCGTCTTTGTGATCGGCGTGCTCGGGAACGCAACGATCATCCTTCCTGTGCCCGGTCTAGCCGTGGTCTTTGCGGGCGGCGGAGTCCTGAACCCGCTACTCGTAGGGCTTGTGGCGGGCGTGGGTGAGCCGCTTGGAGAGCTGACCGGCTATCTCGCTGGCTATGGAGGCTCTGCCGTTGTGGAGGATGCCGAGCGCTACGAGCGCGTTCGTCGATGGATGGAACGACGCGGCTTTCTAACGCTGCTCGTTTTGGCCGCCGTTCCCAACCCGCTGTTTGACGTGGCAGGTATGGCCGCGGGTATGTTGCGCTATCCCATCGCCAAGTTCCTGCTGGCCTGTTGGCTCGGGAAGACGCTGAAGGCTGTCCTCATCGCCTACTTGGGTTCTGCCTTCAGAGGAGTACTCACATGGTGGTAGTGGCGTGTGCCATGAGAATCTCGTCGTCGTAGCGCCCCAGATCGTCGCGCACTGCGCGCATTCGCCGACCCTCGTAGCAAAAGCCGGCGGTCTGATAGAGGGCAATGGCCGCAACGTTGGTGGCTCTAACGGCGAGCTCGACACGCTCGATTTTCTCAGAGGCACGAGCGAAACGTAGGCCCTCGTCAAGTAGCCTACGGCCGACGCCCTGTCCTCGAAATGGCCTCAGGACGCCCATGCCAAGCTGGCAGACGTGCCGGCGGAAAGGCGTCTTGTCGCGTCGCAGCGTGAGCCAGCCTACGATGCGGCCACTCGTCTCTGCCACGAGGACGGTGCCGCCGCGACCGATGGTCAGATCGATGAAGGCTGCTTCGACCTCTGGGTTCTGGCTGAACGCGCTTCGTGTGAAGAAGCGGCCCTCGCGAGCCACCTCATCGATGGCTGCAACGAGGGCCTCTGCATCGGAGGGGCTAGCCGTCCGGATGGTCAGGTCAGTAGGGGGCGCTTTCGAGGCCAATGCCGACTCGATCCTGGTGCGCTAGTGATGCTGACAGGGCTCGGCGCCGCTGAGCGAGTCGGATAGATAGGCCTCGATGGCGTCTCGAGCGGTGCCAGCGGCTCCCGTTACGGCTTCGACGCCTAGGCGTGCGAACACCTGCGCAGCGCGTCCCCCCATGCCTCCGCTCAACATCACGCCCACGTCGAGGCTGCCGATAAAGGCCGGCACCTGTCCCGGCTGATGCGAGGCATAGTAAGGGTTCTCCACGCTTTTGGTTTCGACGATCTTCCCGTCCTGGACGTCTACTACCGTAAAGTAGGCGCAACGTCCAAAGTGTGCGGCTACCTGCGCGTCAAGGCCTTCATCGGAATCGACCGAGATGGCTACGCGGCAGTTAGTCATCGGTCCCCTCCAGGTCCTCTAGTCGGCTGCTGATCTCCTCGAGACGTTGCTGAAGCTCGGCGGCTTCTTGGGCGAGCGACGCGACCTCGTCATTCCGTGGCCGGGCCCTGCCCGTGCCAAAGCGCTGACGGGTGCCCGTGTGCGAGGCAACGTTGGGGCCCGACAACAGCTGTAGGCGGTCGTCCTGCAGCGCCAGCACGGCATCGCGAATGGTCTTTGCATCGGGAGGGCATTGGTATACGGCAACGTCGGCTGCCTGGAGCACGGCGCTGGCGTTGGGTCCTACGCTGGAAGCGATGACGGCTTCCACACCCTCGCTCACCAGTAGCTGTGAAGTCTGCACCCCCGCCCCTCCCATAGAGCCGGCAGCGGGATTGGTAAGCGTCTCAGCTTCCATGGTGTCGCTGTCCACGATGACAAAGTAGGCGCTACGCCCAAAGATAGCGTTGGGAGCTGATACCAGTCCCGGGCCTTCTGCGGGTATGCCGACCTTCATGGTGTCCTCCTTGGCGTTGCTCAGATGGTGTAGCCTATATGCGAAGTGCATATAGCGAGTATACTGCTCGCTCCCGGATGCGTCAATCGGCGCTGTCGTACCGAGATGCGAGCGTCCTGTACCAGCCCTGGAGCGTGGCAATCACCTGCTCTGGTGATTCTAGGTGCACCAACTCGGCCCGCATCTGGGCAGCCCCTGGGAGACCGCGGATATACTTGACGAGGTGCTTCCGGAAAAAGACGGTGCCATGCCGCGCACCATAGAACGCAGCCGTGGCATTCAGGTGGCGTACTATGACTCGGAGCCGCTCCGCAAGCGAGACGTCGGAGAGATCGCGCCTGGCAAAGATCCAGGGATTGCCGACGGCGCCGCGGCCGATCATGACGGCGTCACAACCAGTCTGGGCTTTGATGTCGACGATGTCGGAGACGGTCCGTACATCGCCGTTGCCGATGACAGGGACTTGGACGGCTGCAACGATGGCGGCGATGGCGTCCCAATCGGCGTGGCCAGCGTAGCCCTGGGCTCTGGTACGGCCATGCACAGCGATGGCGCTGGCCCCCGCATCCTCGAGAATGCGAGCTACGTGGAGGTAGTTGCGGGACGTGTCATCCCAGCCGAGACGGATCTTGGCAGTCACGGGGATCGGCACCGCTTCCACCAGGGCTGAGACCAGCTGCCCGATCCGCTGGGGATGCCGCAACAGGGCCGAGCCGCGCCCGCCGCTGGTGATCCGACGCGACGGGCAGCCCAGGTTGAGGTCAATGAGATCGGGCTCAAACATCATCAACCGATCCGCTGCGGCGACCAGGAGTTGGGCGTCCTGCGAGAGTAGCTGAATCGCCACAGGACGCTCGTCCTCGTCAAAGGCATAGGTGCGGTCAGCACCTTCGACCTCTGCCAGCACCGCACGGTCCACAGCGCATGGCGTGTAGCTGATGGCTGAGCCCATCTCGTGACAGATGTGCCGGAAGGGCATATCGGAGAACCCAGCCATGGGAGCCAGGATTAGGTCGCCGTGGATTGCGACATCGCCAATATGCCATGTATGCGTAGCGCCAGATGCTTCGGTTTGGATGCTCTTGCCAGTCTTCGTCTGCATACTGGATAGTCTAGCGGAGGAGCCAGGATCGGCAAATCGCGTGGCCGTTGCCTTGTAGGTTCGCGATGTGGTTGACCACCGTCAAGCGGGCACCTAGAATCGCAGCAGTCGGCAGAGTTGGCGGGGGAGGTGACCCATGGCGCATCGGCGCGGATGGCGAGTGCTGGTCGGAGGTGCGCTGGGAGCTGTTGCCGCCTGGGGCGTGATCGTTGGCAGAAAGTGGCTGCGCCATCGCTGTCAGGGACGAGAGCATCTGCACTCGAGGGCCTATCAGCACCCGGCGGAGCTGGCGCGCGATCTGGCAGCGTTCTGGTATGCGCCAAGGAGGCTCTGGCGGCTGCGGCGTGGCTTGGTTTTCGAGCGACATCTCCTGGCGCGGCTTTTGCTCATGGCGGCACGAGCATCGCAGTGTTCGTGTCTGTGGCCGCTCGTGGAACGTTTCGTCGCTTGGATGGGCCTAGAGCTAGCCGAGATCGAGCGGCTTGGCGCCGGCGACATGGGCGTAGCGGAGGTAGGGCAGGTGCAAGCTCTACTCTTTGCAGAACGTTACGGCGAGCAAGCTGGACGCCTGGACGATGACCTGCTGTTTGAGCTTCACGAGGCCTATGGCGACGAGAAGGCTCAGCTGGTGCGTGACTGGCTGGCGCTGACAAAGATCCTGCTGAGGGTCGGCTACACGTGGGAGCGGGGGCTGGCTTGCCTCAGCGGCGCGGTCCGCGCTTCAGCATGGGGCCCGCTGCTCACGGTGGGGCTCGCCTGTTTGGGGGCACCGCCGCTGCTGCTATGGGCGCTGACCATGCGGGCCGAGCGTCCGGAACGCGAGCTCGATTCAGCCGGAGTGTAGGTGGCTGTGCTAGCGGGTGTGACGTCTATGCGTCCGGGCTGAGGCCGAGATAGGCGTATCCGGAAGATACGATGGTGCCAACCCAGATCCAGGCCGCGTTCATGATGAGGTCAGGAACCTGGGGCCGAGTAAAGGTCAGCACAAAGGCTGCGAGGCCCACGAGAAAGTAGATGAGAAAGTAAGCTAGGGCCAGTGCCGTCGCGGCATCGACGGTGCGGCGTCTGCTGGTTTCCTCTTCATCCGTGGCCGTTTGCGCCGGTGCCACCCCCGTGGGATGCAACCCCAACATCTCTGCGATCCCCAATAGTTTGGCACGGGGACGCGAAGGAGGGCGCAAGGTGCTCCAGCCCGTGTGTGCCCATCCACCCAGGGGATGTGGCGCGGTAACGGGCACGCTGGACGGTCGGCTTGCACGGGCGAACCCCGCCGTCACGACAGCTCCTACCAGACCGGACAAGAGGCTGGCAAAGCGACTGGTAGCAACCGGCAGCTCGGGCATGCCAAGGAGGTAGGTGCGCAGGAGAGCATCACCAAGCACGACGACATAGAGAACGAGGGCAGCCATTGTGAGGATGAACGCGATCACTTGCCGGATGCGCTCAGGCACGCTCACAACCGTGGTGGTGACGTCGGCCACTGGCACCTCCGCTTGGTGACGTTACTGCGACCCCACAACGGGGCGATTATAGGCGCTAGCGGGCGATGCGTCAACGTTCCGTGAACACGGGCAGCCCCTCTGGCGCTGGACCTGCTGCTATTCGGTGGTGACGCGGCGATAGCGCTTCTTCCCCGCGCGAAGTAGTATCTCTCCTTCGCATAGGTGGGCCGCCGTGACGAGGGCATCCACAGATGTGACACGCTCGTCGTTCACATAGGCGCCGCCTTGCTGGATCAAACGCCTTGCCGCGCTACGCGAGTCGGTGAGCCCGACCTGCTCAAAGAGCGCGGTCACCGGTATACCCTCGGAGAGATCTGCCGCATCGACAGAAGTTGTGGGCACGGCGTCAGCGGCGTCGCCTTGAGCAAAGAGAGCGTCGGACGCGTCACGGGCTTCCGCAGCCGCTTGCTCCCCGTGCACCATCCGGGTCACCTCAAAGGCGAGTCTCGCCTTTGCTCTGCGGATTTCGGCACCTTCTAGTTGGGCTAGTTCTCGTATCTCCTCAAGGGGCAGGAAGGTGTAGATCCTAAGGAAGCGCTCGACATCGTCATCGTGCGTATTCACCCAATACTGATAAAAGTCATAGGGGGCAAGAAGATCTGCATCGAGCCACATGGCGCCAGCCGCGGTCTTGCCCATCTTGGCCCCGGACGCCGTCGTCAGCAACGGGAACGTGAGCCCGTAGACCTGGGTGTCTTCTATACGCCGCACCAAGTCCACTCCCGCTAGGATGTTGCCCCACTGGTCATTGCCGCCCATCTGGAGCGTGCATCCGTATTCACGATAGAGATGAAGAAAGTCATAGGCCTGTAGGAGTTGGTAGTTGAACTCCAAGAAGCTCAGGCCTGTCTCCATGCGGCTACGATAGGCCTCCGCCGCCAGCATGCGGTTCACGGAAAAGTGTCGTCCGATGTCGCGTAGGAACGGAATGTAGCGCAGATCGAGCAACCAATCGGCGTTGTTGAGCATTAGCGCGCGATCCATGTCGATGAAACGTGCAAGCTGCTCACGCAAGTCAGCCAGGTTGCTGGCGATCTGGTCCTCGTCGAGGAGCTGCCTCATCTCGGTCTTGCCGCTAGGGTCGCCAATCATGCCCGTGCCGCCACCCACAATCAGGATCGGGTGATGGCCGTGCCGCTGCATGTGAGCGGCTGCCATGATCGTCAGCAGATTGCCACAGTGAAAGCTGCTCGCGCTTGGATCGTACCCGATGTAGAAAGTGATAGGCTGCTCCAGAGCTCGGTACAACCCCTCCTCATCGGAGACCTGCTCGACGAACCCGCGCTCTTTCAACACGTCCAACACGTTAGCCATGGGTGTCCTCTCGACTTGACGCACGAGGAATCGATCTGTAGGATGCCAGACTTGATGGTATGGTCGCAGGCAGCAGGTGTCAAGTTTCTTGGCACCTGCTTGCAGTGAGAGGCGGGCGCATCGTTTGAACGAGATAGCTGTCATGGTAGGAATCGTGTTGCTGGCGGGCCTTGTGACGGGCGTCTCTGGCTTTGGCTTTGGGCTAGTCTCCGTGGCGACGCTGGCCACCGTGCGCTCGCTGCCCGAGGCCGTCGTGATGGTCAACGTGATCGCGTTGTTCGTGTGTTCCTACAATCTGTGGACGGTTCGTCATGACCTCAATTGGCACGACGCGCTGCCCTTGATTCTGAGCTCGCTACCCATGGCGGTGGTGGGTGTGTTTCTTCTGCAGACGCTCGATGCACAGTGGCTGGAGTGGATGCTGGCGGCAGCCATCCTCGCAGGATGCGTGGTAGCGCTCTGGTCGCCCAAGGCCGTGCTTACCGACAAGCCCTATCCGGGCTCGGTCGTGGCGGGCATGTTGGGAGGTTTGCTCGGAGGCGTGTTGGCCTCGGGCGGGCCACCGGTCGTTCTCTACTGTTTGCTCCGAGGCTGGGACAAGAGCGCCATGAAGGCCGTGCTGTCGGGCTATTTCGCCGTCATTGCGGTTTGGCGGCTGATTGTACTGTTTGTTCAGGGGGTGGCGACGACCAACTCTGCGCTCTTGGGATTGGTCCTGCTGCTTCCATCTTTTGTGGGCACCTATGTGGGCGTCCGAGTCTTCAAGCGGCTGAGCACTACGGCCTTCAAGTATGCAACGGCTGGTCTGCTCGTGCTGCTGGCCATCAGATTGGTCGCAACATAGGCATGGGAAAGGGTTCGGCAGAAGCATCGTGATCTCCGTCTTTGGGCGCATTCTAGTTGAGAACATCCTGCCTGCGTTTGCCGTCATCGGCGTCGGCGTGCTAGCTGATCGCGTTCTGCACGTTGACAAGCGTGGCCTTTCACGGCTGGCGATCTATGTTCTGGCGCCATGCCTTGTGTTCGATGCCATCGCGGGCTCTGTGGTGGAAGGGGATCAGTTCTGGCGACTGGTGGCGCATCTCGTGTTGGTCACCATCGCGATGTGCTGCGTGTCCATCCTGGTGGCCAAGCTGCTGGGTTGGTCCTCCAAGCAGTTGAACGCCCTCGTGCTGAGCACGGCATTTCTGAACTCGGGCAATCTTGGTCTCTCGGTGGTCTTGTTCTCACTGGGTGAGGCGGGGCTCGAGTATGCTGCGGTGTTCTTTGTGATGTCCAACCTGATGTGCAACTCGTTGGCGGCTTGGTTCGCAGCGAGGGGAGCCCATCAGGGCAATGGATGGCGAGCGCTTGGGCAGGTGGCGCGTCTTCCGGGCGCCTACGCGTTTCTGCTGGCAATGCTCGTACGCTGGACGGGCTTCGCGGTGCCGCCACTGCTGGCCAAGCCGATCGGTTTGATGGGGCAAGCATCTGTGCCGGTCATGCTGCTCTTGCTGGGGATGCAACTCTCCCAGACCAAGCTATCGGCCCGGTACGGTCAGGTCGGAGTGGGCGTCTTCCTACGACTGGTGGTTGGTACACTCGTGGCGTTGGGGGCTGCGCCTCTCGTGGGGCTGAAGGGGCTGCCGAGGTCAGTGGCTGTGTTGCAGGGTTCGATGCCAACGGCGGTGACGTCATCGCTGTTGGCCATCACGTTCGACGCGGATGCTGACTATGTCACGAGCGTGGTCTTTCTCACGACGCTTCTCAGCAGTATTTCGTTGAGCTTGCTGCTTTCTTTCTTGCTTTAGCATCTCGTAGGCTTGTCAGCCGCATGGGTTCTGGTATGATGCGCCTATGCATGTGCTCGTCTTGGGTGGCAAGGACAACGCTCGGCGTATCATCATCCGACACCTGAAGCGTGACGGTTTCCAGGTGTCGGATGGGCCTATGGACGATGATGGGCTATGCCTGATTGCGGACGCAATGCCGGATCTGGTGCTACTAGCGGATACGGGCGAGCATGGGGAGCTGACCCGCATGTGCCAGTTGGTCCGCGGGCAGCATCCTTTGCCTGTCATCGTGCTCTTGGGAGGCGATCCGGGCACACTGGTGGTCAGAGCGTTGCGTGCTGGAGCCGATGATGTCATCACGCAGCCCTTTAGCCTGGCTGAGCTCAGCGCGCGTATTATGGCAGTGTTGCGACGTACCCTCGGCGATGCGGAAGGCGGATGTGGCCGGTACGTCGACGAGCGGCTGAGCATCGATCTATCCGAGCGTCGCGTGACGGTCGAGGGCGAGCTGGTGAAGCTATCGCCTACCGAGTTTCGGTTGCTGACGTGCTTGGTGGAGCGACGTGGCCGGGTGGTGAGCCATCAGCAAGCCATCGACGTAGTATGGGGCGAGGGAACGCCAGACAGCCACGGGAAGCGGCTCTCGCTATACGTGGGCTATCTGCGACGCAAGCTCGAGTTTGATCCGAGGCATCCTAGGTATATCAGGACGGTCTATGGGCAGGGCTACTGGTTCGGCAGCCCGTATGACCCTGAGCCTTGATAGGCAAAGCGAAGGACGGATAGCGAGAGAGGAAGGAGGGGCAGCATGAGGGACTGGCGGGTTGGCATCGTGGGCGTTGGGGCCATCGGTACACGTGGCCATCTACCCGGCTACCGAAGCGCTGGGGCAGATGTCGTGGCTGTGGCAGACGTGGCCAAAGGTCGAGCAGCGAAGGTGGCCTCCGAGTTTAGCATCCCCGCGAGCTATGTGGACTATCGGGAGATGCTGGAAAACGAGGACCTGGACGTGGTCAGCGTGTGTACGCCCAATGCCCTGCACGCAGAGATCACCGTGGCAGCGCTAGAGGCGGGGGCCAACGTGCTCTGCGAGAAGCCGATGGCGCTTACCATGGCAGAGGCTACAAGCATGATGCACGCGGCAAGGGACGCCGGCAAGGGGCTTTCCATCGCCCACACGATGCGACATCGCCCCGAGATGGAGCGCATCAAGGATCTGGCCGCTTCGGGCGAGCTAGGGGACATCTACCACGTGAAGGTGAGTTACCTGCGGCGAAGCGGCATCCCTGGCTATGGGAGCTGGTTCACCAACGGCGACCTCGCGGGCGGTGGAGCGATGATGGATATCGGGTGCCACATGCTCGACCTGGGCTTGTGGTTCATGGGGCATCCTCGCCCCACGTCTGTGCTAGCCGCGACCTATGGCGTGTTGGGCACGCAGGCCAAGGGATTGGGCAGTTGGGGTGCCGATCACTATGATCCGCCGGCCAGGTTCGACGTCGACGACTTTGCCACCGCCTTTGTGCGCTTTGAGAACGGGATCACATTGACGGTGGAAGCTTCATGGGCCTGCCATGGCTCGGAAGGCAACCGCATCCAGGTCTTTGGCACCCAAGGTGGCGTGGATCTCAATCCAGCGGCCTTTGGCCCCGATGGTGCGCTGCGATTCTACGGCGAGGATGAGGATGGCTTCACAGAGCGCCCGCTCGAGGTGCGCGAAGCAGAGGCTGTGACCGGCACGGGCCACGACATGCTCATCGCCGACTGGCTAGAGAGGCTGGAGGCTGGCGAGGCGCCGCGGGTGCGGCCGGAAGAAGCAGCCGCGGTTGTACAGATCATTGAGGGCATCTACGAATCGGCGCAGAGCGGCAAAGAGGCAGAGCTAGGCTAGGCTACTGGGTGACGTTCCTATTCTGTCACGATGCCGTTTCGTTGACGATCCCTTTCAGAGGCGAGTTGTAGCAGTCTTTGTCAAGGCGTAGCTCCACATTCACGGTTCGCTATCCTTGCGTTCCTTGGCGAACTATGTTGTGGCTTGACTTTTCGCGATCTTTTTGCTACACTAGCTGCAAGGGATTCGGACTATTGGTCCTGCCTGCGCGTCGGGGGAGGCGTGGGGCTCTGTGGTATTCGCCAGTTGAGCTGATCCCACGGAGGCTTTCGGGACCTCAGGTCCACACAAAAGGGGGGAACATGACGGACGAGAGACTGATGAACGTGAAGCAGGTCGCGGACTATTTGCAGCTCAAAGAGTCCACGATCTACTCGTGGGCTCAGGATGCCAAGATCCCGGCTATCAAGATCGGCAGGACCTGGCGGTTCCGCCGATCGGATCTGGACACCTGGCTCGAGAGGCATCTGCGCGGCGAAGACGCGCTGATGACCGAGGAGTGAAGCTGACGTTCACGTGACATGTGACGCATACCAGGGCCCCATTGGGGGCCCTGGTTCCGCATAGGAGCTAGTTCATCGGTGGAAGGTGGGGGATCACGGTGAGCCAGGGAGCGGTGCCTAGCCGCGAGTGGGCGAGACGGGCGCTGGACGTCATCATGCAGAAAGCGCTGGATGCGGTCGATCCGGCCGAGGCGGTCAGGCGCCAGTTGCGGCTCGTGGGTGACCAGTTGGCCGTGGGTGGAAGGAGCTACGACCTCTCTAGGGTTGGGCGATTGGTGGTGGTCGGGGCAGGCAAGGCCGGCGCTCCCATGGTGCGGGCTGTTGAGGAGATCCTAGGTGATCGCATCGGTGATGGCCTGGTGATCGTCAAGGCCGAGCATGCCTTGCCGACCGAGCATGTGGCTCTGGTCGAAGCGGGACACCCGATCCCCGACCGTCATGGGCTCGAGGGCGCCAGACGCATCGAGAGCCTGATCTCGAGGCTGCGTGCCGACGATCTGGTGCTCTGCCTGATCTCCGGCGGGGGCTCTGCGCTGGCGACGTATCCCGTGGAGGGCCTTGCGCTTGCCGACTTGCAGAGCACGACCGATGCACTGTTGCGCGTCGGCGCGAGTATCAACGAGATCAACGCCGTTCGGAAACATCTGGAGCGGCTAAAGGGCGGCGGGCTCGCGCGGCTGGCCTTTCCAGCGCAAGTGGCGTCGCTCATCCTTTCTGATGTGGTGGGTGATCCCCTGGACGTTATCGCCTCTGGGCCGACTGTGCCTGACACAACCACGTACGCCGATGCGTGGGGAGTGCTAGAGCGCTATGGCTTGGAAGCGGCGGTGCCGTCATCGGTCAAGAGAACGCTGCAGGCTGGTTTGAGGGGAGAGCTGACCGAGACCCTCAAGCCTGGCGATCCAGCGGCTGAGACGGTCCACCATATCGTGGTTGCGAGCAATGCGCTGGCTGCCGATGCGGCGGCGGCGGCGGCGGAAGACGAGGGATTCAACGCGCTGGTTCTGACCACTTTTCTGCAGGGAGAGGCACGCGAAGTCGCTCAAGTGCTCGCGGCCTTTGCAGAGGAGCTGGTGCAGCGCGGGGGTCCTATAGCGACACCGGCTTGCCTGATTCTCGGTGGCGAGACGACCGTCACAGTGAAGGGGGCCGGCAAGGGTGGGCGCAACCAGGAGACGGCCTTGGCCGCAGCACGCTGTATCGCC